>NZ_JAKMAY010000092.1:0-18879 GCF_022015835.1 Streptomyces sp. ICN903
AGGGGGAGGAGAGGGGGGAGAGGCCCGGGGGGCGGCCCGTACCACCGGCAGACAACGCGCCGGCGGCCGACGCGGTCAACCGCCTTGTCCGAAACGAGTCCTGGAATACCACTCAAGGGTGAGCCGCCGGGCAGCGGGCGGTACGGATCAGTCCGCCAGAGCCCGCTTCAGGCCCCGCTCGCGCGGGCCGAGGAAGTGCGGATCGGGGGTGAACGTCGCCTCCAGCCCGGCCTTCACCGCGCCCGCCACCTCGCGCAGCGCGCCGTAGTACCAGGTGGCGTCGTGCGGCTCGGCGACCCCGACGCCGTGCGCGTCGATCCCGGCGGCCCGGCACAGGGCCAGCGCGCGGCGTATGTGGAAACCCTGGCTCACCAGCAGCGCGCGCTCCACGCCGAAGATCCGCCGGGCGCGGGCGCAGGAGTCCCAGGTGTCGAAGCCCGCGTGGTCGCCGACGACGTCCCCGGCGGGGACGCCGCGGCGCACCAGGTAGTCCCGCATGGCGCCCGTCTCGTCGTAGTCGCGGCGGCTGTTGTCGCCGGTGACCAGTACCGCGCGCACCCGGCCCCGGCCGTACAGTTCGGCGGCGGCGTCCAGCCGGTGCGCCAGGTACGGGGACGGCTCCCCGTCCCACAGCCCGGCGCCGAACACGACCGCGACCGGGGCGGCGGGCGCGTCCCCGACGGTGCGGAAGCGGTCGCCGGCGGAGACCGCGACCCAGGTCGCGGGCAGCAGCCCCAGTACGCACAGCAGCACCGCGGTCTGGAGGACCTGTCTTCTCCCGGGCTTCGCGATCTTCCCCATCACCTTGGCCCTCACTTCGGCCTTCACCGAGCTGATCACCATACCGACGGAGACGGACCGGGCCGCGCCGCGGTTGCCGCGGCTACGGTGGGCGGGCGGGACCGCGAAGACGGTGAGGAAGAAGGAGAGGAGCGGCGGCCATGGTGGAGACGGGCGTCCTGACGGTGCTGACCACCACCGACAGCAAGGAGAAGGCCGAGGCGCTGGCGCGCGGCGCGGTGGAGGCCCGTGTCGCCGCGTGCGCCCAGATCTCCGGCCCGGTGACCTCGGTCTACCGGTGGGAGGGCGAGGTGCGCGCCGAGCCCGAGTGGCAGGTGCTGCTGAAGACGGCGGCGGCCCGCTACGACGCCCTGGAGGCGCATCTGCGCGCGGCGCACGACTACGACACCCCCGAGATCATCGCCACCCCGGTCGTCCGCGGCGGCGCGGACTACCTGGCGTGGGTCGCCGAGGAGGTGCGCGAGGGGGACGGCGGGGAGGCGGGGAGCGACTGACCGCGCACGCGAGGGACGGGGCGGTCGCAGGGTGCGGCGACGCCCCGCCCTCCCCGGGTTCGTCCGTGCCCGGCCCTTTCCCGCCGTTCGCTCCCCGTGTCGGGTCCGACGAAGCGCCGCGGGCCGGGTCCGGCACGGGAGCGCACTGCGCCCCTGAGCACACCGCGGGGTGACGCGAAGTGACATTCCCCTTGTTTCTTTCGATGTGTTGAAGGAGCGATCGGCCGCTCGGTCTTGTCCGCGCATTTCCGGGATGTTTATGGTCCCCGCATCCCGGTGTTCCCGTCGTCGGCGGACTGTTCCAGAGGCGGTTGACCCATGCAGTTGTCCGACTTGAGCCGCCGGACGGGTGTGCCCGTCCGCACGCTCCGGCTCTACGCGCGCGTCAACCTGCTCCCGGAGGCGGACGTCTACGACATGTCGCACGTACGCAGGGTCGTGCTGGTCAGGGTGCTGCTCGACGTCGGGGGACTGCGGCACTCCGAGATACACGACATCCTGCGGCGCGTCGACTCCTCGCCGGGCTCGCTCCACGACCTGCTCGGCGCCGTCCAGTACGCCCTGCCGGCGCGCGGCTCCGAGTGCCGGGACCGGCAGTGGGAGCAGGCCCGCGAGCGGGCCGGTGCGCTGGCCGAGCGGCGCGGCTGGCGGGTGGGACCGGACAATCCGGCGTGGCTCACGCTCGTTCAGGCGCTGGTCGCCTGCGAGTGGCTCGGGCAGAGGGACCTGCTGGAGATGATCGACACCTACGCCGAGGCGCTGGAACGGGTCGCCGAGGCCGAGGTGCGGTTGATCCGGGCGCGACCCGACCCGGAGAGCGCGGCGGCGAGCATGGTGTCGACCACCGTCCTGGGCGATGTGATGCTCTCCGCTCTCCGCAGGCTGATGCACGAGCACTTCTCGTCCGCCGTCGACCACGGGCCGGCGGCGGACCGCTGACATCCGGCCGGCTCCGGCGCCGGGGGTGCTGGAAGAGGAAAGCGGAGGAGAACAGGGGGCGCCGGAGCCGGGAAAACGACCACGGGCGGAACAGGGCAAACCGGGATGTCCCGCCGGAAGCGAATCGCGATCCGCGCCGCTTCCGTCCAGGCTTCGAAGCCGTCGCGAGACCGACCGATTCGAGAAGATTATTCCGCTCAATGCCTGTGAAGTGGTCAATTGTTCAGGCAATGTGATCTTTGCTTGACAATTCGATGGGGCGCGGGGCAGGATCGAGTCGATCTTTGGGGCCCATTCCCTTGGCAGCGAGGGCGGTGCGGGGGACCGGCCGCCGGTGTCGATCGGGGGTAGGGATGTGGACGGCACGCCGAAGAGAGACGGCACCGTCGGGTGGTCGGATCCCGGGAGTGCGGAACTCGGGGACGAGTTGCTGGCTCGGGAAGACGAAGTGCTCGATTCCTACCGGCGCATGCTCATCGAGCAGAAGAATCCGCTGGGAATCAACCCCGAAGCATGGATCACCTGCCGCGAGCAGGGCCGCCACATTCTGACGGAATGCATCCATGTTTTGCGGCACGGCGGTCCTGTGCCATTCAATCAGCAAATATTGAAGAAAACCCGGAGATTAGGCGGAACCCGTATCTCCCAGGGAATCGCGCCGATCTACTCGGTACGTGCCGGCTCCCTCTTCTTCCAGATCGTCATGGACTTCCTCGGCCGACTCTGCGAGGGAAGGCCGAATTCCGAGCAGTATCTGATGAGGGTGCTGCCCGTCCTGCAGACGGCGATCACCCGGCGGCTCGAGGAGGGCGCGACCGGGTATGACCTCTTCCTGCTCGACGTCGTGCGCGACGCCGCGCAGGAGGGCCGGCACGGCATGGCGCGGGAGATCCACGACCGCATCGGCAGCGCGGCCAGCCTCGCTCTGCGCCAGCTGGAACTCTACGAACTCACGCAGAACGTCTCGGCCGTGACGGACCCACGGCTCGGCGGCCTGAAGCAGGCCATCCTGGAGACCCTGTACACGACCCGGGACGTCGTCACCGAACTGCGCACCCGAACGGACACCACCAGATCCCTCCAGGTCGCCCTCTCCGCCTTCGCCACCAGCATGGTCTTCGACGAGCCCGCCGTGGAGATCCGGGTGGAGGACTCGGACGACCTGCTGCCCCGGGCGATCGGCGACGACCTGTTCATCATCCTCCGCGAGTGCCTGCGCAACGCGCTGGCGCACGCCTCCGCGTCCCGTGTCGCCGTCGACGTCCGGGTCGTCACGGGCCGCGTCACGGCCGCCGTGCGGGACGACGGCGTCGGTTTCTCGCCGGAGAGCCGCCGGGGCAACGGACTCGCCTCACTGCACGAGCGCATCCAGTTGCTCGGCGGACGGATCGCCATCGCCAGCGCTCCTGGGGCGGGCACGACCGTCGACCTCTCCATTCCACTGTTCGAGGAGAACCATGCGGGCGACTGATGAGGGACGAGCGCCGGCTGCCGAGCCGATCCGCATCGTCGCCGTGGACGACCACTCCCTGCTGCGCAGCGCCCTGTGCCAGCTGATCGACGCGGAGGAGGACCTGCGGGTCGTGGCGGACGTCGACACGTCCCAGGGCCTGGCCGATCTGGTGGAGCGGACCCGCGCCCAGGTGGTGCTGCTCGACGTGGAGATGCCGGACCACCACGCCCCCACCGTGGTCGGCGAGCTGACCCGGCGCTTCCCCGGGCTGCACGTGCTGGTGCTGACGATGTACAACGACGCGCAGCTGGTGCAGGAAATGCTCGCCCGCGGCGCCCGGGGGTACCTGCACAAGAGCGTTCCGCGCGAGTCGCTGCTCTCCGCGATCCGGAACGCGACCGTCCGCGATCCCCACGTCACCATCGCCGTGCCGCGGAGCGGAATGTCGGAATCCGGATTCCGGGAGCCGCAGCAGACGCTTTCGCCGCGGGAGCGCGAGGTCCTCACGTACGCCGCCGCGGCCCTGAGCAACCGCCAGATCGCCAGCAGGCTGAAAATCACCGAGGGTACGGTCAAGCGACACCTTCGGAACATCTTCGAGAAACTCGGGGCCGTCTCCCGCATCGACGCCGTCAACAAAGCCGTGGACGCGCATCTGATACGAAGACCCTGACTCTTGACCGGCGCCCTCGGAGGCATCAAGTCCGTTTTCTTTGCGGGTCCCGCTCGGGAATGTGGCATTCCGCGGATACCTCTTTGAGGGTACGTGCGCTACCCCATGGAGAGCCTGTTCCCATGGTGTCCACCCGCATAGATTCGTTCGCATGCCGATAGCGACGCTTGCAAAACCGTCGAGGCCCGCGACAGCCACGAACCCCATGAAGGATTCCGGACGGGCCGAGGGCTTCCGGACGGAGCTCGCTCTCCTGCTGCTCTGTTTCGTGGAATCCCGTCCGGCCGTTCTGGGAATATTCCTGCTGCGCTTTCTCACGGCGGGCGCGGTCGGTCTGACCTCGGTCGTGTCGTTTCCCCCGTCCCTGCTCGTCGGCGCGGCCGTCTGGTTCTGCTCCGTCTCCTTCACCTACCTCTACAACGGTGTGACGGACGTCGGCGAGGACCGGGCCAACGGCTCCCGGCGCCCCATCGCGCGCGGCGCCCTGCCCGTCGCCTGTGCCCGCCGCACCGCCTGGGCGCTGGCCGTGCTCGCGCTTTGCGGGGGCGCCGCCCTCGGGCCCGTCATGCTCGCCGCCACCGCCTGCATGATCCTGCTGGGATACGCGTACTCCGTCCCCGGGATCGCCCTCAAGAGGCGTACTCCCAGCACCATCGCGGTCGTGGTCGCCAGCGGCGCCCTCACCTACACCGCGGGATGGTCCTCCGGCACCGTCCCGTCCTCGTCGGCCCTGCTCGTCTTCAGCACGGCCATGTGCCTGTGGATGGGCATGGTCGGAGCGGCGGCCAAGGACTTCTCCGACGCGGAGGGCGACGCCAGGCACGGCCGCCGCAACTGGACGGTGCTGTGGGGCCGGGCCGTCACGGCGTGCATCGTCTCGCTGAGCGCCGTCGCCATCGGCGCCGGGCTGCTCGCCGTCGCCACCGTCCTCGACCTGCCCGAGTTGCTCGCACCCGGCGCCGTCGTGCTCACCGGGGCGCTGGCGCTGTCCGCGGTGGCGCTCAGCGCGCGGCGCGGGGACTCACGGGCTCGCCGGCGGCTGCCGTACCGGATCTTCATGATCACGCAGTACGCCGCGCACCTCGTCACCCTCCACCAACCGATCGCCTAGAACGGGGATTCACGATGAGCGGCCTCAGAGCCGGATTCCGGATACTCGGACCACTGGAGACCTTCAGCGATTCCGCAGTGCACCGCCCGGGCGGTCCCAAGGTGCGCGCACTGCTCGCCCTGCTCGCGGTACGGGCGAACGACATCGTCGAGATGGACACCCTCGTCGAGGAGCTGTGGGGCGACGCCCCTCCGCCCACCGCGGTCAGCACCGTCCGCACCCACGTCTACCACCTGCGCCAGGAACTCGAACGCGCGCTGGGCCCCGAGGCCGTGCGCGACCTGGTCGTCACCGGGGCCACCGGGGCCACCGGCTACTCGCTGCGGCTTCAGCCCGGGCAACTGGACCTCGACGCCTTCACCCGGCTGTACGAACAGGGACGCGCCGAACTCCGCACCGGCCACCGCGAGGCCGCGCTGGAGTGCCTCGACGCCGCACTCGGCCTGTGGCGCGGCCGGACCCTCGCCGACGTCGCCCATGGCCGGGTGCTGGCCGGGCACGTGGCCCGGATCGACGAACTGCGCGTGCGCGCCCAGGAACTGCGCATCGAGGCCGCGATGAGGCTGGGGCACCACCGCGAGCTCGTCCCGGAGCTGCGGCGCCTCGTCGCGACGCACCCGCTCAACGAGTGGCTGCACGCCCGGCTGATCGACGCCCTGCACCGTTCGGGCCGGCGCGGCGACGCGCTGCGCGCCTTCCACCACGTACGGGCCGTGCTCTCCGAGGAACTGGGTCTGGAACCCTCCGAGGACCTGCGGCGGCTCCAGCACCACATCCTGATGGGGAGCCCGGTGGCATGAGCGCGGCGGAACCCCGGATCCGTGTCTGGACGGTGCGGGTCCAGCCCGGCGGAGCGGAGCACGACGACGCGTACGCCGTTCTCGACGAGGTGGAGCGGGCCCGGGTGGCCCGCTTCCGCCGCGAGACCGACCGGCGGCGCTACGTGGGCGCCCATCTGGCGTACCGGACGATCCTCGGGCAGCGGCTCGGAGTGGCCCCGCACGAGGTCCGCTTCCGCCGCCTGTGCGGGCAGTGCGGCGACGAGGGGCACGGCAAGCCCACACCCTTCGCGCCGGACGGGACCGCGCTGTCGGCGAGCCTGTCGCACTCGGGCGCCTACGCTCTGGTCGCGGTCTGCGACGAGCCGGACGTACCGGTCGGCGTGGACATCGAGCGGGTCAGGCCGCAGATGGACTGGGCCGGCATCCCGTGCGTCCAGGGCGGCCGCAACACCCACGGCTTCGAGCAGTGGACACGGGCCGAGGCCCTGATCAAGGCGGCCGGCACGGGGCTCAGCCGCACCCCGCCGCGTTACACCGGCAGGGTCTTCGGCCCGTGGCGGGCGGCGCACGTGCCCGGCAGCGGGCGCGAGTGGTTCGTGCGCAGCGTGCACAGCCCCGGAGGGTACGCGGCGTCGCTGGCGAGCGGGGACCCGCGCGCGGGGACGGACATCGGGACGTGGAGCGGCTGACCGGAACGGGCGGCAGGATGTGCGAAGGCCCCGGGCACCTGCCCGGGGCCTTCGCACATCCTGCCGCCCGTCAGCGCAGGAGCACGCAGGAGGGGCTGGCCACCCGCAGGGGGGGCGCCACCGGGTGGAGCCGGCCGTGCTCCGGGTCCATCCGGAAGGCGCTCACGGACTGGCCCGCCTGGTTTGCGGTGTAGACGTACCGGTCCGAGGCGTCGAGCGCGACGTCGCGCGGCCACCGGGTGCCCGGGGCCTTGGGGGTCACCGGCTGGGACTCCAGGAGGGTCAGGGTGCGGCCGGCGTCCCGGACCCGGAAGAGCTCGACCGTGTCCAGGCCCCGGTCGGCGGTGACCAGGAGCTTTCCGTCGCTGGTGAGGTGCACCGCGGAGGGCGCGTTGCGCGGGTCGAAGCCGGCCGGCGCGACGGAGGCGTGGGAGACGGGCGTCAGCCGCCCGGTGCCCGCGTCGTACGCCAGGACGGTGACCGTGTGGCCCAGCTCGTTCGTCACGTAGGCGAACCGCCCGGAGGGGTGGAACACCAGGTGCCGGGGGCCGGTGCGCGCGCCGACCGGGAACCGGCCGGCGCGCCGCAGCCGCCCGGTGCGGGTGTTGAAGTCGTAGACGTGGATGTGGTCGTCGCCCTTGTCGGGGACGAGCAGCCGGCGCCCCCCGGGGACGAAGACGGCCATGTGGGGATGGGGACCGCGCTGCTCGACGGGGTGCGGGCCCCGGCCACGGTGGCGGACCACCTCGACGGCGTCCAGGATCTCGCCCCCGGCCCCCAGGGGCAGGACCGCCACGTGCCCCGAGCCGTAGTTGGCGGTGACCAGGAAGCGGCCCTGCGGATGCACGGCGAGGTGCACGGGGGCCGCGCCCCGACTGGACCGGGGCCTGCCCAGGGGGGACAGGCCCCCGTCCCCCGAGACGCGGAAGGCGTGGACCGAGCCGGTCGCGCCTCCCGGGAGCTGACTGACGGCGTACAGCACGCGGCGGTCCGGGGAAAGGGTGAGGAAGGAGGGGTTCTCGATTCCCGTGCGCCAGCCGGCGAGTTCGAGCCGACCCCCCGGGTCGACGGCGGCGATGCCGATGCCGGGCAGTCCGGGCAGCCCGTACTCGCCGGTGGTGAAGCCGCCGATGTAGGCGTGGCGGGCGTGCGGTCGGGGCGGGCCGCCGAAGACGGCGCTCGTCCCGGCCCAGCCGGCGGCCGCGGCACCGGCCGCCGCGAGCGTGAGGACACGGCGCCTGCCGTATGTGGAGGTCATACCGATGCTCCGAGGACGAGTCCGGGTGCGAACAGGACGGCGAGTCCGGCGGCCGCCAGGGCGAACAGCACCTGCCAGTGGGCGCGCAGCCCGCGTACCCGCGCGCTGCGGCGGGCCGCGGCCAGCGCGGCGGCGCCGGCCGCCCAGGCGGGGAGGGTCAGGCGCATGGTGATCTCACCCGCGAAGAGCAGCCCGGCACGCGGGGTGACGCACTCGGTGGCCGAACACCCGGGGACTTGCCCGGGAGCGCTCAGCGCGGCGGCGGCACCGAGGGCGGTCAGGGGCACGACCACGGTGAGCGCGGTCAGCCAGACGTAGGGCCCCAGGCCCGTGCCCCGCCGCGTACGCCGCCGGGTGACGGCGTACGCGGCGAGGGCGGGCACCCAGCCAGCCGCGACCCCGAACAGCCCGGCGTGCGCGGCCTCGGACAGGGCGGCCCAGACGGTGTCCGGCCCCGCCGGCGGCCGCACGAGCGCCGGCAGCGCGGCGGCCGCGGCGAGCGAGGCCGCGGTATGGGCCCAGGTCCTGGCGAAGGACGGCGCCCCGGCCAGGGCGATGAACACCCCGGCGAGCACGGTGACGAGCATCGGGGAGCCCGCCGTCACGCCCCACGGGAGCGGGAACCCCGGCAGTCCCGCGCCGAGCGGTCCCGGCCGGGTGCTCCAGTCCCCGAAGAGCGCGGCAAGCACGGCGGTGATCCCGGCGGCGGCGACGGCCGCCGCCGGCTGCCGGTCCGGCCCGGCGGCCCCGTGCCCGGTGGAACCGGGACGCGGCGCGGCGGACGGGGCGGCCGGCCCGGGGGTGCCGGCCGCCCCGCCGGTCCGTCGGGGGCGCCAGGGGGCGGGCGCGCCCGACGGACGGACGGTGGTCATCCGACGGCTCCGGCCGTCGGGGCGGTGGGCGCCGCCGCGTGTTGCGGCGCCGGGGCCTCGCCCTCGCGGAAGCCGTACTTCGACCACCAGCGGGCGAGCGGCGCGGGCGCCCACCAGGCCCACTTGCCCAGCAGCGCCATCGTGGCCGGCACCAGCAGGCCGCGCACGATCGTCGCGTCGACGAGGACGGCGATCACCAGGCCGACGCCGATCATCTTCATGAAGAGGATGGAGGAGGCCATGAATCCGCCGACCACCACGACGAGCAGCAGTGCCGCGCTGGTGATGATCTTCGCGGTGCGCTGCACCCCGCGCGCCACCGACTCCACCGGGTCGAGGCCGGCCTCCCACTCCTCACGGACGCGGGAGAGCAGGAACACCTCGTAGTCCATGGCGAGGCCGAAGGCGATCGCGATCACCAACACCGGGAAGTTCGCGTCCACCGCGCCGATCGGCTCGAAGCCGAGCAGGCCGGACAGATGACCGTCCTGGAAGATCCACTTGATCGCGCCGAACGCCGCGAGCAACGACAGCAGGTTCAGGACCACCGACTTCAGCGGCAGCAGCAGAGACCCGAAGGCGAGGAACAGCACCAGGAAGGAGACGACGGCCACGAACAGCGCCATCCAGGGCAGCCGCTCGCCGATCATGCCGACGATGTCGACACGCGAGGCGGGCATGCCGGTGAGCAGCGTCTCGGCGCCGGCGGGCGGGGAGAGGGCGCGCACCTCGTGCACCATCTCGCTCGCCTCGGCCGACATCGGGTCGGGGGTGTAGCGCAGGGTGACTCGGGCGTCGTCGCCCTGCACGGCGGTGGTGGCCACCGACGCGATCCCGTCGACGCCGGCCAGCTCACGCTCGTAGGACGAGAGCGCGGCGCGGTCCGCCGGCCCGTCGAAGCGCACGACCGCCGTCATGATCCGGCCGGGGTCGGTCTCGAAGTCCCGCTCCAGCGTCCTGCTGACGACCCTGGCGTCGGCGTCGGAGGGCAGCACCCAGTCGCCCGGTCGGGCCCAGTTGGCACCCAGGAGGGGGGCGCCGAGGCCGACCAGGACGGCGACGATGGCGACCGTGGAGAGCACCGGCCTGCGCATCACGGAGTGGGCGGTGCGGTACCAGCGGCCCTGCGTCTCGGGCCTCGACGCGCGGCGGCGGCCCGGCAGCGGGATGCGCCACTTGTCGATGCGGTGGCCCGTGTAGCGCAGCAGGGAGGGGAGCAGCGTGAGGGAGCCGAGGACGGCGAAGGCGACGACGGCCACGGCCGCGTACCCCATGGAGCTGAGGAAGCGGGACGGGAAGAGTGCGAGTCCGGCGAAGGAGATCGCGACCGCCAGCCCGGAGAAGGCGACGGTGCGGCCCGCGGTGGCGGTGGCGCGCTGCACGGCGGTGTCGACGTCGGCTCCCGCGTGGAGTTCCTCACGGTAGCGGTTGACCAGGAACAGTGCGTAGTCGATGGCGAGGCCGAGGCCGAGGATCGTGATGACGTTGATGACCGTGCTGGAGATCTCGGTGAACATCGTCAGCACGCGCAGTACGACGAAGGAGCCCAGCGCGACGAACGTGCCGACGGCCAGGGGGAGGAGCGCGGCGACCGCGCTGCGGAAGATCAGGACCAGCAGGACCAGCAGGATCGGGACCGAGAGCATCTCGGCGCGCGCGATGTCGGCGCCGGTGAGGGCGTTGACCTGCTCGGTCATGGCCGCCACACCGCCGTACTCGACGGTCACGCCCGGCGCTTCGAAGTCCTCCTTGATCCTGGCGAGGGCCTCTACCTGTTCCTGGTCGTCGTCGGTGGCGAACTGCACGGCGACGTACGTCGCGTGGCGGTCCTCCGAGACGTAGGCGCCCTTGTCCTGCGACCCGGGGTCCCAGTACGACTCCAGCCGTTCGATGCCGTCGCGCGGCACACCGGCGAGGGCTTCGCGGACCGGGTCCGCGAAGGCGGGGTCGTCGACGGTGCGGTCCTCGCTCCCGTACAGCACGATGAGGTCGTTGGACTCGCGCCCCAGCGGCCCGTCGAGCACCCTGTCGGCGGCCACGGACTCGCTCGCCGGATCGTCGAATCCGGCCCCGCCGGTGAACGAGCCGAAGACCCCCGTTCCCCAGACGCCGGCGAACAGCGTGAACACGACCGCGGCGATGACGACCCATCGCCGGCGCCGCGCGGCGAATCTTCCGATAGCGGCAAACACTCGTCTCTCCCTGGCTATGAAAAAGAAGTCACATTCCCGGCCCGCCCCAGGCTTCCGGGAGAGGGGACCGCGCGGTATTCACGTTTGGGGTAATCGGCTATGCCTCTTTGGGAGTGGGCGCGGCGGAGGCGGCCCGCGCGGCGCGGCCGACGGCGCGCCGCTGGACGAGCGCGGCGACGCCGCCCACCACGACCGACAGGCCGAGCCCGATCGCGATCGAGTGGACCGGGTCGTCGCTGACCGCGCCCCCGAAGTACCCCACGCCCACCGAATAGGCGGCCCAGACCGTCTCCGCGAGCGCGGCCCCGACGGCGAACTTGCGCGCCGGATAGTGCGCCGCTCCCGCCGCGAGGCCGCCGAGCAGCCGCCCGCTGGGCAGGAAGCGGACCCCCACGATGAAGGGGATGCCGCCGCGCTGGACCCGCAGGGCCGCCCAGTCGAACAACTCGCCGCGCCGCCTGCGGGCGACCGCGCGCCGCCGGATCGAACTGCCGGCGAACCAGCCGAAGCGGTGGATCAGCACGTCCCCGAGCAGGGCGCTGCCGGCCACGGAGGCCAGGACGAGCGCGAGCGACATCTCGCCGCGGGCGGCCAGCATCCCGCCGGTGACCAGCAGCGCGGCGTTGGGCAGCAGCGGCGGAAGCGTGGTGGCCGCGAGGATCGCGTACCCCCAGCAGGCCGCGCCCGCGAGCCGGGGCGACAGGCCCGAGGTGAAGTCGATCCACGAGATGAGCGAGGCGGCGTCCATCGCCCGCCCCCTTTCCGGAAGCTCCCGACTCGGTGGCGCAATACCTCCTTGGGGGTACCGCGCCGGTTCTTTCGTAAGCCGTGATGGCGGACCGGACGTCCGTTAGCGTCGCCATGGCGCTCCCGGCCGGTTCGGCCCCACTCGACCTCCGGCAACGATAACCTAAGCTATCGATAGTTTCACTATCACTTACGACGCAGGCTACGACACAGGTGGGTCATGACCGACGCGACGCTGTTCATCTGGGAGTTCGTCCGGACCCGCCGGGACACCGGGGCCATCGCACCCAGCAGCTCCCGGCTCGCCAGAGCCCTGGCCCGCCATGTCGCCCCCGGCACCGGCCACCCGCGGGCGGTGCTGGAAGTGGGACCGGGCACGGGCGCCGTGACCCGGCACATCAAGGACCGGCTCGGACCGCAGGACACCCTCGACCTCGCCGAGGCCAACCCGCGCTTCGCCGAACTGCTGCAGCGGGCCTACGGCGACGACCCCAGACTGCGCCTGCTGACCGGACCGGTGCAGGAGCACGAACTCGGCTCGTACGACACGATCGTGTGCGGGCTGCCGTTCGCGAACTTCGACGCCGCCACGACCGAGGAGATCCTCGGCGGGCTGCTGTCGGCGCTGCGGCCGGGCGGCACGCTGTCCTTCTTCGCGTACGCGGGCATACCGCCGCTGCGCCGGGTGCTCACGGTGGGAACGGCGCGGGAGCGGACGCTCGCGGTGCAGGCCGTGCTCGGACGGATTCTGCGCCGGCACGCGTTCCGCACGGAGACGGTACTGGGCAACCTGCCGCCGGCGCGGGTGCACCACCTGGCGCCGGCGGGCGAGCCCGCGCTGCGGGCCGGGTGACGGCGGGGGCCCGCGGCCCCCACCGCACCCGTCACGCCGAGTGCGGCCGTATCTGCGCGCGCAGGGAGGCGTCCTCCTGCGCGATCCGGCGCAGCGCGGCCATCGCCGCATCGCCGAGGACGGTGCCGAGCACCACTCCCTCGACCTTGCCGTCGGCGCTCGGAGCGCGGGCGACCATGTCCAGCTCGGCGAGCGCCAGCTCGCCGGCCGCCTCCGCGTACCGGTCGAGCAGGTCCAGCAGCTCACCCCGGCCCAGGTCGCGGTAGGTCACCACGATCTGGACCAGCGCCCTCCACCCCGGGTTCCCCGGCTTGGCCGCCCATCCGTGGCGGCGCACCAGCTCGGAGACCTCGCGCTCGGCCCGCTCCCACTCCTCCTCGGTGCCGCGCTCGGCCGCGGCGCGGCTCACCGCGGACTGGGCCGCCCCGAGCATGCCGTGCAGCGCGCGGCCCGGCGAGTCGACCTCGGCCAGGACCTCGCGGGCGGCCGCGATGGACAGACCGCCCACCTCCAGCATGGCGCGGATCAGCTTGAGCCGGCGGATGTGCATCTCCGCGTACCGCACCTGGTTCGGACTGGTGCGCTCGCCCGGGGGCAGCAACCCCTCCCGCAGGTAGTACTTGATCGTCGGAACCGGAACTCCGGTACGCCGCGCCAGCTCTCCGATACGCATCCCCCGAGCATAACCGCCCCGGAGGAGGACGCCGGAGCAGGGCTTTTATCGCGCTTGAATTCCGGCTTGATCGCGAATTCATCGACCGCTGCGAAGCTTCCGGGGCACCGGTACCCGATTCCAAAGGAAACAGGTATGACCACACAAACGGCACCGGAAATTCCTCCGGTGCCCGCCGAGCTCAGCTACGGTCGCACCGTCGAACGCTCGCTGGTGCACCGGGCTGCGGTCTCCGAGGTCTTCATCACGGACATCCGGTCCCTGGCCGCCAGGAGGGCCCGTGCGGCAGCGCAACTGCCGCTTCTCCACGGCTACTACAGCGACCACCTCCAGCGTCCCGCCGTGTACGACGCGCTGCTGTTGCTGGAATCGGGCCGCCAGGCCGCGATCGCCGGGGCGCACGCCCACATCGGCCTCGCAGCGGGCACGACGATGATTGTCGATTCCTTCCGGCTGGACCTGTACGCCCTGAAGGACCTGCTGATCGGCCCCGAGCCGGGCCGGCTGGGCATCGACACCGAGTACATCGGCAACGCCACCCGGCGCGGCCGCTACCGCAAGGGCAAGGTCGTCCAGCACTACCGTCTCGACGGCGCCGGGGTCGGCCGGCACGAGATGGACGTCCTCTTCATCAACGAGCACGAGAACGAGGTGCTCAGGCACGCCCAGCGCGGCACCCCCGCCCCGCTCACCTCCGACTTCGACATCCACGCCCCGGTCACCGACGGCTCCGGGCAGGTCGAGCCGGCCCGCGTGGGGCGCGCCAACCCGCTGAACGTCGTGCTGTCCGGCGCCGGAACGGACGGCGGGCAGGTCGTCGCCGAGGTCACTCCGCGCCTGGACAACCGTGCGCTCTTCGACCACGTCTACGACCACCTGCCCGCCATGACGCTGGTCGAGGCGGCGCGGCAGCTCGCGCTGCTCGAGGCCGGGGACCCGTCGGCCGTCTACGCCGTCGGGTTCGAAGCCGCCTTCCAGCGGTTCGCCGAGCTGGACGGGACCGTCCGGGCCGTCGCGCCCCGGCTACGGCCCGGCGGGGTCCGCGGCGAGGTGCCGGTGAACTTCGTCCAGGCCGGAACGGAGATCGCGAAGGTGACCGTCACCGTGGCTTTCGGGAGTGAGCTGTGAACGCCGGGCGCATGGCGGTCTGGACCGACTTCGGCGGAGTGCTGACACCGCCCATCGCCCACACCATGGCGGTCTTCTGCCGATCCCAGGGGCTTGATCCGGACGTGCTCGGGCAGGCCCTGGGGAAGGTGGCGGCCCGCTACGGCACCACCGACGTCATGGAGCCGATCGACACGCCCCTGGTCTCCGAGGAGGAGTGGCTCCGGCAGGTCTCAAAGGCGCTGGAAGCCGACCACGGCGTCACCGGCGTACGGCTGACGACGCTCGCCGACGCCTGGTTCGACGGCCGTGAGACCAACCTGGCCTGGGTCGCCGAGCTGCGCAAGGCGCGTGCCCGCGGCGCGTTCGTCGGGCTGCTCTCCAACATGGTCCCGGCCTGGGACGCCCACTGGCGCCGCATGCTCGACTGGACCGAGCTCTTCGACGACGTCCTGCTCTCCTTCGAGGCCGGCCACCGCAAGCCCTCCCCGCGGATGTTCGCGCTCGCCGCCGAGCGGGCCGGAGTGCCCGCGGACCGGTGCGTGCTCATCGACGACCTCGCGTACAACTGCGCGGGCGCCGAGGCCGCCGGCTGGCACGCCATCCACTTCACCGACACCACCGAGGCGGCGGAGCGGCTCGGCGAGCTGCTGTCCCCCGCCCCCGGAAGGAGCTGAGCCGTGAGCCGTTCCGTACTGGTCACCGGCGGGAACCGGGGCATCGGCCTCGCCACCGCCCGCGCCCTGGCCGAGCAGGGCGACAAGGTCGCCGTCACCTACCGCTCCGGCGAGCCGCCCGAGGGACTGTTCGGGGTGCGCTGCGACGTGACGGACCCCGAGTCCGTCCGCCGGGCCGTGGAGGGGGCCCGGATTCAGCACGGCCCCGTCCAAGTCCTCGTCTCCAACGCGGGCATCACCCGCGACCAGCTCCTGGTCGGCATGGAGGACGAGGACTTCCGCGCCGTCATCGAGACCAACCTGATGGCCGCGGTGACGGTGGCCAGGGAGGTCGTGCCGGACATGCTCAAGGCCCGCTGGGGCCGGGTGGTCCTCGTCTCCTCCATGAGCGCCATGGCCGGTGCCCCGGGCCAGACCAACTACGCGGCCTCCAAGGCCGGGCTGATCGGCTTCGGCCGCTCACTCGCCCGCGAGGTGGGCAGGCGGAACGTCACGGTCAACGTCGTCTCGCCCGGCCTGATCGAGACCGACATGGTCAGGGACGTCACCGACGCGCGGCGCGAGCACGTGCTCGCCCAGACCTCGCTGTTCCGGGCCGGCCGACCCGAGGAGGTGGCCCACGTGGTGCGCTTCCTCGCCAGCGAGGAGGCCTCCTACGTCACCGCCGGGATCATCCCGGTCACCGGCGGCCTCGGCGTCGGCCACTGAACCCGCCGGCCCCACCGGTTTCCCGTTCACATCACGCAGAGAGGACGCACATGTCCAACGACACCGTGCTGGAGATCGCCCACCAGATGGGCAGGATCTTCAACGACCTCGACGAGAAGGTCGCCCGCGAACTGGTCGCCCCCGACTTCGTCGACTACGAGGCCCCGCCCGGCACCCCCGGCGGCCCCGACGGCTACCTCGGTACCGCCCGCTGGATGAACAGCGTGTTCGCGGAGGCCAGCTGGGACCACATCGACAGCTTCGCGGACGGCGACAAGGCCGTCATCCGGGTCCGGTTCACCGGTGTCCACACCGGCAACTTCCTGGGCTTCGAAGGCACCGGCAACAAGGTCGACGTCGAGCACATCCACATCTACCGGGTGGGCGAGGACGGCCTGGTGCACGAGCACTGGGCGTGCCGCCAGGACCTGTTCCTGCTGGCCCAGATCGGCGCGGTCGAGCTGAAGCTGCCGCCGACGGGCACACAGGCGTAACCCGTCCCCCGCCGCCGACAGGCCGCCGGACCCACGGGCCGGCGGCCTGTCGCCATGCTGGAAGGAAGCAGACACGAATGAGAGCGAAAAGGGCGGCCTGGGCGCTTCTGGCGACCTCGGTGCCCATGTTCATGGTGGCGTTGGACAACCTGGTGGTGACCAACGCGCTGGCCGTCATCGCCCGTGACCTCGGGGTGGGCCAGTCCGGGCTGCAGTGGGTGGTCAACGGGTACGTCCTCGCCTTCGCGGGGCTGCTGCTCGCCGGGGCGGCACTCGGCGACCGGATCGGCCGGCGGCGGGTGTTCGTCTGGGGCGTCGTGCTGTTCACGGTCGCCTCGGCGGCGTGCGCGCTCGCGGACTCGGCGGGCGCCCTGGTCGCGGCCCGAGTCCTGCAGGGCGCGGGGGCGGCGGCGATCCTGCCGGTGTCGCTGACCCTGGCGGTCGCCTCCGTCGGCAGGGCACGGCGCCCGCTCGCGGTCGGGGTGTGGGGCGGGGTCAACGGGCTGGGCATCGCGCTCGGCCCGATGGCCGGAGGCCTGGTCACCGAGGGCCTGGACTGGCACTGGATCTTCTGGATCAACGTCCCGGTGGGCGTGGTCGCGCTGCCGCTGGCGCTGTGGGCGATCCGCGAGTCCAGGGGCGCCCCCCGCCCGATGGACCTGCCCGGCACCGCCCTGGTGACGGCCGGCGTCGTCGCCGTGGTGTGGGGCGTCGTGCAGGCCGCCGACCACGGCTGGACCGGACCCCGGCCGCTCGCCGGGCTGGGCGCGACGGTGCTGCTCCTCGGCGCCTTCGTGCTGTGGCAGCGGCGGGCGGCCACGCCCCTGGTACCGCCGCACCTGTACCGGACGAGGGCGTTCATGCTGAGCAACGCGTCGGCACTCGCCATGTACTTCGGGGTCTTCGGGTCGATCTTCTTCCTGGCCCAGTTCATGCAGGGGCCGATGGCCTACTCGCCGTCCGAGGCCGGGGTGCGCACCCTGCCGTGGACCGCGGCGCCCATGGTGGTCGTGCCCCTGGCGAGCGCGCTGGTGGGGCGGTTCGGCGGCGGGGCCGTCCAGGCCGCCGGCTGCCTGCTGCAGGCCGGGGCGCTGGCGTGGCTGGCGCTCATCGCCGAGCCGGGGCTGTCGTACGGGCGGATGGTGACCGCGATGGTGCTCGCGGGGGTCGGCATGGGACTGGTCTTCGCGGCGAACCCGGCGACGGTGATCGGCTCGGTCGCCGAACACGAGCACAACCTCGCGTCCGGGGTGAACAACACGGTCCGCGAGTTCGGCGGGGCGCTCGGCATCGCCGTGCTCACCGCCGTCCACGCACACGGTGGCCTGAGTAGCGCGGTGCTGCTCGGAGCCGCCGTGGTGGGGGCCGGCGCGGTGGCCGGGCTGTTCATTCCGCGGGGAGCGGGCGCCTCCCGTCCTGCCGCTCCTGCGGCATCAGCAGGACACGTGTCCGCGCCAGCACCTTCCGCGCCCCGCAGCGCACCGTCAGGTCGACCCGAGCCGTCCCGTCTTCCCTGACCTCGCCGACCGTGCCGTCGACGGTGAGTTCCACGCCGTCGGCGGTGTCGGGCACCACCACGGGACGGGTGAAACGGGTGCCGTACTCGGTCACGACGGCCCGCTCGCCCGCCCACTCGGCGACGGCGGTCGCGGCCAGGCCCATGCTGAGCATGCCGTGCGCGATGACGCCCGGCAGGCCGGCCGCGGCCGCCCGGGAGTCGGACCAGTGGATGGGGTTGTGGTCCCCCGAAGCGGCCGCGTAGCGCACCAGGTCGGCCCGGGAGATCCGGAAGACCCGGGCGGGGAGCCGCTCGCCGGCGTCCGGGGCCCTCACCGCTCCTCCTTCGCGCGCGACACGAGGGTGGAGGTCGTGGTGCACACCAGCGCGCCGCCGTCCGCCTCGCGGATGTGCCCGCGCAGGGTGACGACGTCATTGCCGTCGACGGTGTCGGCGGAGACCACCTCGACCGTCACCGTCAGCCGATCCCCGGCCCGGACGGGGCGCACGGATTCGAAGCGCTGGTCGCGGTGGACCACCCGGGAGAAGTCGAATCCGAACTCCGGGTCGTCGACGACCTGCTTCTCGGCGCGCATGGACAGCACGATGGGGAAGGTGGGGGGCGCGGTCCGCCCGTCGCCAGGCCCGGCGCCGACCGCGGCGGCGAACTCGCGGACCTTTTCGCGGCCGACCTCGTACGGCTCCGTGGGCGGATAGACCCGTCCGGCGTATGCGATGTTCATGTCTCCGGTCCTCTCGTGTGGGAGTACGCGCCGGCGGCGCCCGCGGGGGAGAGACGCGGGCGCCGCCGCTGGACGTGGGGGGATCGGCCGCCCCGCCCGCGGGCGCGGGCGGGGGT
>NZ_JAKMAY010000093.1:0-18759 GCF_022015835.1 Streptomyces sp. ICN903
GCCGTGGGCGGGGGAGGGCAGGCGGAGCAGCGGTTGTCGCAGGACGTGCCCGCACCGTAGGGTGCGAGCATGCATTCGACCGTGCTTCCCCCTCCCGCCGCCTAGGGCGGGCCGCCGAGGAGAACCGCGCCGGGGCGCCAGCGCCGCCGCGCAGGTCATCGCTGCCCGCGTACGGGACCACATGACAGCTTCCCGACATACGCGGAGAACTCACACGTGTCGAAACCCACTTCTGCCCCGTCCACTGCCGCGCCCACCGGCGGAAGCAGTGATTCCGCAAGCGTTTCCGTTCCGGCCGACGGGCTGTCCGTCGGACGCGGGCTGCTCTACCTGGTCGTCGCCGGAGTCGCCTGGGGCACCGCGGGAGCCGCGGCCGCCCTGCTGTACCGCGCCAGTGACCTGGGCCCGATCGCCCTGTCCTTCTGGCGCTACGTCGGCGGGATCGCCCTGCTGCTGGCGTTCCTCCCCCTGCGCCGCACCGCCCGCGCCTCCGGTCAGGGCCGCACCGCCCCGGCCGCGCCCGAGCCGCGGCGCCGCCGGGTGGGGCGGATCGTGGCCACCGGACTCGGTCTGACGCTCTTCCAGACCGCCTACTTCGCGGCCGTCCAGGCCACCGGGCTCGCCGTCGGCACGGTCGTCACCCTCGGCGCCGGGCCCGTGCTGATCGCGCTCGGGGCCCGGCTGACGATGGGCGAGCGGCTGGGACGCGGCGGCCTGGCGGCCGTGGCCGGCGCGCTGGCCGGTCTGGCGGTGCTGTACCTGGGCGGAGACGAGACCACGGTGCGGCCGCTGGGCGTCGGCCTCGCGCTGCTGTCCGCCTCCGGCTACGCGGCCATCACCCTGCTGACCCGGTGGATGGGCCGCAACGGCGCGGGCGGCGACCCGTACTCCACCACCACCTGGGCGTTCGGCGTCGGTGCGGTGTGCCTGCTGCCGCTGGGACTGGCCGAGGGGCTGCTGCCGCACACCGCCGAGGACCCGATGCGGGTGCTGCTCCTGCTGGCGTACACGGCCGCGGTGCCGACGGCGCTGGCATACGCGCTGTACTTCGCGGGGGCGGCGGTCGTACGGTCGGCGACCGCCTCGGTGATCATGCTCATCGAACCGGTGAGCGCGGCCGTGATCGCCGTCGTGCTGCTGGGCGAGCGGCTGACCGCGGCGACCGTCGCGGGCACCGCGCTGCTGCTCACCGCCGTGACGGGGCTGGCGATCGCCGAGGCACGCCTGGCCTCCGGGGCACGCCGCACGGCCGCCGCGGGCGCGGGTGTCGGGGGCACCGGGGGCGTCGGAGGCGGAGCCGGGGCGTGAGAGCCGGAGGGTGAGGGGCGGGCGCGGGCGGGGAACCGCCCGCGCCCGCCTGTACGTGCTTCCGTTCGCGGCGCCCCGTCAAGCAGTCGGTCTGCCCCTCAGCGCGCGGTGGGCGCGGTGAGCGAGGCGAGGTAGCCGGGTACGGCGGCGCCGGTGGCCATGTCCTCGGCCGGCACGGGAGCGCCGTAGGTCCTGCGTACCGGCACCACGCCGCTCCAGTGGGGCAGGGAGAGGTCCTCGGGCTCGTCGTTCGGGCCGCCGGTGCGGACCTTCGCCGAGACCTCCTCCAGGTCCAGGGCGATGACGGCGGTGGCGGCCAGCTCCCGTGCGTCGGCCGGACGCGAGTCGGCCGAGCGTCCGGGGACGGCCTGGTCGACGATGGCGTCGAGGGCGACGGCCCGTTCGGCGGGGTCGTCCACCCGGTGCGCGGTCCCGTGCACCACCACCGAGCGGTAGTTGACCGAGTGGTGGAACGCGGAGCGGGCCAGTACCAGCCCGTCCAGGTGCGTCACCGTCAGGCAGACGGGCAGCCCCGCGCCGGAGCCTCCCGCGGCCCGCAGCGGCCGGGAGCCGGTGGAGCCGTGGACGTACAGGCGCTCGCCGACCCGGGCGTAGAGCGTCGGCAGGACGACCGGTGCGCCGTCGCGGACGAAACCGAGGTGGCACAGGCAGCCGTCGTCGAGGATCGCGTGCACCAGTTCGCGGTCGTACGCCGCGCGCTCGCGGCCGCGGGCGGGGACCGTGCGCTCGGTCGGGGCGTACGCGTCCTCGGGGGCGGTGGTGGACATGGTGTTCGACTCCCTCTCGTCCGGGGCGGCGGCCCGCCGCTTGCTCCTCGTATTGCACTAGTGCATAATGTGTTTTGTGCTAGGAGGATATCGGATCGAGGGGCGGCGCGCTGCCGAAATCGCCGCCAGCGTGGAACGCGGGGTCGGCACGGGGAAGTTGAAGCCGGGTGAACTGCTGCCTCCCATGCGCGGGTTGGCGGCGGAACTGGGTGTGAACCCCAACACGGTCGCCGCCGCCTACCGCGCCCTGCGCGAGCGCGGGGTGATCGAGACGGCCGGGCGGCGCGGCAGCCGGGTGCGCCCGCGCCCGGCCACCACCGCACGCGAGGCCATCGGCGTCGAGGCACCCGAGGGCGCGCGCGACATCTCCACGGGCAACCCGGACCCGGCGCTGCTGCCCTCGCTGAACGCGGCCCTCGCCGCCGCCGCACGGCGCCACGAGCGGCACCCGACGCTCTACGGCGCCCCCGGACTCACCGGCGACCTGGTCCGGCTGGCGCGCGAGGCCTTCGACGCGGACGCGGTGCCGCCCGGTCCCGTCGCCGCCGCCTCCGGATCACTGGACGCCATCGAGCGGGTGCTGGCGGCCCATCTGAAACCCGGCGACGCGGTCGCCGTGGAGGACCCGGGGTGGGGAAGTCTGCTGGACCTCGTCCCGGCGCTGGGTCTGCGGACGCTCCCGGTCGCGCTGGACGACGACGGCCCGCTGCCCGAGGCGGTCGAACGGGCGCTGCGGCAGGGCGCGCGGGCCCTGGTCGTCACCGACCGGGCCCAGAACCCGACCGGCGCCGCCATCCGCGCACCGCGCGCCCGCGAACTGCGCCGCGTCCTGGCCGCACACCCGCGCGTACTGCTGATCGAGGACGACCACGGGCACGGCATCGTCGACCTGCCCCTGCATCCGCTGGCCGGCCGGGACGGCCCGACCGAGCACTGGGCGCTGGTGCGCTCCACCGCCAAGGCCTACGGCCCCGACCTGCGGCTGGCGGTGCTGACCGGTGACGCCGTCACCGTCGACCGGGTGCGCGGACGGCAGCGGCTGGGGCCCGGCTGGGTCAGCCATCTGCTCCAGCACACCGTCACCGCGCTGTGGGAGAGCCGGGCGATCGACCCCGCCGAGGTGGCCCGCTCCTACGGCCGCCGCCGCGCCGCGCTGCTCGACGCGCTCGCCGCGCGGGGCGTCGAGGCCCACGGACGCAGCGGGATGAACGTGTGGGTGCCGGTGCCCGACGAGACCGGCGCGGTCGCCCGGCTGCTGCGGGCCGGCTGGGCCGTCGCCCCGGGGGCCCGCTTCCGGATCGCCTCACCGCCCGGTGTCCGGCTGACGGTCTCGGCCCTGTCCGAGGACGAGGCCGGGCCGGTCGCCGACGCGGTGGCGGCGGCGATCCGGCCCGGCGAGGCGCGGCGGTACGGCTGAACCGTACCGCCTGTCACGGCCGCGTGCCCCCTGCCCGGCCCCGTGTCCGCCCCTGTGTCCGGCTCTGTGTGAGGGCCGCGCCGACGAGCACGACCAGTGCGCCGACGGGGGTGCTCCAGGCCAGATGCTCGTCCAGCAGCGCCACCCCGGCCGCCGTGGCGATCACGGGGATGAAGTACGTCACCAGGGTGGCCGTGGTCGGCCCCACCTCCGCCACCAGCCCGTACTGCAGCAGGAAGGCGACTCCGGTGCCCAGCGCGCCCAGCGCCGCGACCGCCAGCAGCGGTCCGGCGGGGAACGAGGCGGGGAAGGAGGTGAACAAAGGCGTGACCACCGCCAGTTGGAGAGTGCCGAGCAGAAGCTGGGAGCCGGCCATCGCCACGTTGGAACCGTCCGTGCCCGCCAGTGTGCGCCGCACGTACACCCAGCCGACCGCGTAGCTGAGCGCGGCGACCAGCGCCATGGCCGTGCCGGCGGGATCCTGCCCGTCGAACCCCTGCCATGCGCCGAGCACGGTCAGGACGCCCGCGAAGCCGATGCCGAGCCCGGCCACCCGGCGCCGGGTGGGCCGGTCGTCGGAGAGGGCGACCAGGGAGAGCAGCATGCCCCACAGCGGGGTGGTGGCGTTGCAGATGCCCGCCAGGGTGGAGGAGATGGTCAGCTCGGCGTAGGAGAAGAGGGTGAACGGCAGCGCGTTCAGCAGGAACGCCGCGACCGCCAGATGCCCCCAGGTGCGAGGGCCCCGCGGCAGCCGCTCACGCCGCACCAGCAGTACCGCGCCCAGGACGGCCGTGCCGAACACCAGGCGTCCCAGGGTGACCTGGAGCGGGGCGAAGCCGTGAGTACCGATCTTGATCAGCAGGAAGCTGAAACCCCAGATCAGGCTGAGGGCGGCGAAGCGCACGCGCCAGTCGACCGCGGGCGGGCGACGGGCGGCCGCGGAAGCCGCGGAAGCCGGGGCAGCCGGGGCAGCCGGAGCGGTGACCGGAGCGGTGACCGCAGCGGTGGGGGCGGGGGAGTCGGGGACCGGAGCGGTGCCGGCGCGAGCGGAGGCGGACATGCGTCAACGATCGCGCCTTCAATGATTAAGGACAAGCGAGAAATTCTGGAGTGGACCGCTTAGCATCGCTTACATGTTGAATCTGGACCGGCTCCGCATCCTCCACGCCGTCGCCCGCCACGGCTCGGTGAGCGGCGCGGCCGAGGGGCTGCACGTCACCACCTCGGCCGTCTCCCAGCAGATGGCCAAACTGGAGCGCGAGACCGGTCAGCAGCTGCTCGCCAGGAACGGCCGCGGCGTCCGGCTCACCGACGCCGGCCGCCTGCTCGCCGAGCACGCCCGGCGCGTACTCTCCCAGCTCGAACTCGCCGAGGCCGAACTGGAGGCGCACCGCGGCCGGGCCGTCGGCGAACTGCTGCTCGGCGCCTTCCCCACCGCCGCCCGGGGGCTGTTCCCCGCCGCCCTGGCCGCACTGCGCGCCGACCACCCCCAACTGCGGCCCCGGATGCGGGAGATGGAGCCCGATGAGTCGGTACGGGCGCTGGTGCGCGGGGACATCGACCTCGCGGTCGTCCTGGACTGGTACAACCGCCCGCTGTCCCTGCCCGGAGGGCTGGCCAAGGAACCGCTCCTGGACGACCCGGCCGATGTGGCGATGCCCGCCGGCCATCCCCGCGCCGGGGCACGGTGGGTGGAGCTGGCGGACTTCGCGGACGACGAGTGGATCTCCTGGCCCGGGGGCGAGTTCTGCCACGACTGGCTGCTGTTCACCCTGCGCGGCCAGGGCATCGAGCCCAGGCTGTGCCACACGGCCGGGGAACACCACACCCAGCTCGCCCTGGTCGGTGCCGGGCTGGGGGTCGCCGTCGCGCCCCGCCTGGGCCGCGGACCGCTGCCGGAAGGGGTGGCCGTCGCCCCCGTGCGGCGCCCGATGAAGCGGCACGTCTACGCGGTCTGGCGGGAGGACGCCGACCGCAGGCCGTCCATCCGGGCGGCGGTGAAGGCGCTGCGCACGGCCGCGGGCGGTGTCGGCGGCTGACGCGGGGGCCGTCCGGCCCCGGCCACCCCGGGCCGTCACCCGGCCCCGGTCCCGTTCCCGGTTCCGAGCCCGAGGGCGCCGCGCAGGAAGCCGAGCTCGAAACCGAGCAGCCGTCCGGCGGCCGTCCCGTCGCCACCGGTGTGCCCCGCACCGGACAGCGGCAGCACCGTGTGCTCGCGCCCGGCGGCCAGCAGCGCCGCCGACAGCCGCAACGTGTGCGCGAAGGCCACGTTGTCGTCGCAGGTGCCGTGCACCAGCAGCAGCGGACGGCGCAGCCGGTGGGCGTCGCGCAGCAGCGAGGAGCGCTCGTAGTTCTCCGGCTCCCGCTCCGGATGACCCAGATAGCGCTCCTTCCAGTGCGTGTCGTACATCCGCTGGTCGGTGGGGGCCGCTCCGGCGACCCCGGCGTGGAAGACCTCCGGATGGCGCAGTACGGCCGCGGCGGCCAGGGTGCCCCCGAAGGACCAGCCCCGGATCGCCACCCGCCCCGTGTCCAGGTACGGACGCTCGGCCACCGCCGCGCGCAGGGCGTCGATCTGGTCCTCCAGCACGGGGGTGAGCTGGTCGCCGCGGATCTCCTTCTCCCACGCCGGTCCCCGCCCCGGGGTGCCGCGCCCGTCGGTGACCAGCACGGCGAAGCCCTGCTCGGCGAACCACTGGGCCACACACGCCCACCACGTCCGGGTCCGCACCACCAGCCGCATCCCCGGCCCGGCGTAGGGGCTGAGCAGGACAGGCAGGGGGCGGGCGCCCGGAGCCCCCGGGTCGTATCCCGAGGGCAGGAACAGCGCGCTGCGCAGCCGCCGGGCGCCGTGCACGGGGAAGAGGGGGCGGGGCGTCACGACGGGCTCCTCGGCCAGGGAGGCGATCCGCCCCACCGTCCTCCCGCCGCGCAGGACGGTGACCGTGTGCCCGTCCGGGGTCAGGCTGTCGAGCACCACGGTGCCGCCCGCCGCGGCGGCCGAGTGCACCCCGGGCCCGTCGCTGACACGGCGGCAGCCCGCCCCCGGCCCCATGGCCCACACGTGCTCCTCGAGCGGATCCTCGCACCCGGTGAACAGCACCTCGTCGCCGTCCGCGCCCAGCACCCCGGTGACCTGCAGGCCCTCGGGGGTGAGGGCGTCGCCGACGCGCAGCCGCCGGGTTCCGGCCGACTCCTCGGCCCTCACCAGCAGTCCCGAGGCGGTGCGGCACGGCGCGCCCGGCACCAGCTCCACCCAGTGCCGGTCGCGCTGCTCGTGCAGGACGCGGGTGGCACCCGTGGCGGGATCGACGGCCAGGACCCGCAGCACGCGCTGGTCGCGGCTCTGCACGGTGACCAGCGGACCGTGGGCGTCCCAGTCGGCGGCCACCACGTACTCGAAGGCCGCGCGGTCCCAGACGACCTCGGCGCGGCCGCCGTCGAGGGCGAGCAGATGCAGGGAGACCTCGGCGTTGGGCGTGCCCGCGGCCGGGTAGGCCATGGGGCGCGGCGGGAGTTCGGGACGCGCCGGATCGCAGACCCACCGCCGCCGCACCGGGGAGGTGTCCACCCGGGCCGCCAGCAGGGCCCGGCCGTCGGGCGCCCACCAGTGGCCGCGCAGCCGCCCCATCGACTCGGCCGACACATGGTCGGTCAGCCCGTACGTCACCGAAGGCCCCTCGGGGGCTGCCAGGCACCGGTCGCCGCCGAAGCCGCCGCCGAAGCCGGTGACGTGCAGCGCGCCGCCGGTGACGTAGGCGACCAGCTCCCCGTCCGGGGAAGGCCGCGGATCCACCACGGGACCGGCCGCCGGCACCGGGAACGGCGCGTCGCCGCCGGTGTCCACCGCCCACAGTGCGCCGCCGAGCGCGTACACCGCACGCCGCAGTTCCCGGTCGGCCGCGTACGCCACCACACCCGTGGACCGCTCGCGGGCCCGTTCGCGCCGCGCCCTCTCCTCGGGCGGGACCGGGCGCGTGCCGCCGTCCGCGCCGTGCGGGGCGGCCAGCAGCCGTTCCCCGCCGTCCTCCCACAGCCACAGCCGTCCGACGGGGTCGTCCCCGCCCCCGGTGCGGACGAACAGCACTCGCGCACCGTCCGGGGACACCGCCGGATGCCGGGGGACACCGAGCGAGAAGCGGCGGGTGCGGGCCAACTGCTCCGGGAAGAGCGCTTGTCCGTGAAGGGGCGCGCCGTCGGGGGCCGCGTGGGTGGAAGGCATGGGAGCAGGCATAGCAGACGGCCGCCGGGCCCGTCGCATCCGCCGCGGTCCCCGTTCCCCGCACAGGACCGCGGCCGGCCGGACCCCGCCCGCCCCGGCACGTCGGCCGGACCGTCGCCCGCCGCGGGACCACCGGCACGGCATGGGCGCCGGGCAATGTGACATTTTATGGTGAGATCACGAATCCGCCGAGGGGAACCCATGAGCGAGCCGAGACCCCGAAGACTCGTTTCGGTGCACGAGCGTCTGCGCGACCAGGTAGCCGGGGCCCTGCGTACCGCGCTGATCGCGGGTGAACTGCGGCCCGGGACGACCTACTCCGCCCCCGCCCTCGCCGCCGAGTACGGCGTCTCGGCCACCCCTGTCCGTGAGGCCATGCTGGACCTGGCGCGCGAGGGGCTGGTCGAGCCGGTACGCAACAAGGGCTTCCGCGTCACCGAGCTGTCCGAGCGCGACCTGGAGGAGCTCACCGAGATCCGCGCCCTGATCGAGATCCCGACCGTCGCCCGCCTGACCGGAGCGGCCGCGCGGGAGCGGTTGGAGGCCCTGCGCCCCACGGCCGAGGAGACCGTGGCCGCCGCGCGTGCCGGTGACCTCGTCGGCTACCTGGAGGCCGACCGCCGCTTCCACCTCGGCCTGCTCGCCCTGGCCGGCAACTCACGTCTCGTCGATACGGTGGACGACCTGCGCAAGCGCTCCCGGCTCCACGCACTCGCAGAGACCGCGGAAACAGGGGAGCTGGTGGCCTCCGCGCAGGAACACACCGCGCTGCTGGACCTCGTACTGGCCGGCGACGCCGCCGCGGCCGGGGAACACATGCGCCACCACCTGGCGCACGCGCGCTCCATGGGAGCCGCACGCGAACAGGACGGCGAGCGCAGGCGCCCGGTACGGGGACCGGGCGCCGGCTGAAGCCCTCCGGATTCCCCCCGGGGCGGCCTGGGAACCGGAGCAGGCCCGGGAACTGCTGCCGCGCTTCGCCGCGCCGGGGGTCGAGGCCGTGGAACAGCCCACCGTCCCCGGTGACCCGGAGACGCCGGCCCGGCTCGCCGAGCGCCCCCCTGCCGCTGATCGCCGACGAGGACGCGACCGGGTACGACGACGCCCTCCGCCTGGCCGGGCGGGTGCGGGGCGTGAACGTCAAGCTCGCCAAGTGCGGAGGCGTCCACCAGGCCCTGCGCGTCATCGACGCCCTCGACGGCAGCGGTACCGACGTCATGCTCGGCTGCCCGACCGCCTCCTCGCTCGGCACCGCCCCCGCCGTGCACCTGGCCGACCGCGCCCGCTGGGCCGACCTGGACGGTCACCTGCTGCTCGCCCACGATCCGTGGCAGGGCATCGGCGGCGCCGACGGAACCGTCCGGGCCACCGGCTGCCCGGACTCGGTGTCACCCCCCGCGCCCGCGCCCACACCTCGGCGCTCACCGCTGCCGGGATCTTCGCGGTGCTCACCGTCGCCCGGGCACTCGTCCCGCCCGCCCGCGAGATGGGGAGGACCGGCCGCCCCGGAGTCCTCGGCGACCGGCGGGAGGTGCTGACCGACCGCCGCTTCCCGGCCTTCGCCCTCGCCCTGACCGGCATGTCCACCCTGGAGACGCAGCTCTGCCTCCTGCCGCCGGACGGTGCGCGGACCGCCACCGGCCGGGCGTGGGCGGCCGGCCCGGCCTTCCTCACCGGCACGGTCGCGGGTCCCGCCCTCCGGTTGCGCATCACCACCCGGCTCAAGCGGCTCGGCAGCCGCGGTCGCTTTGCCGCCTGCCCTCGGGGCGCGGCCGGGTTGCGGCGGACGGAACGAGGTCTTCTCCTGGAAGGCACGGGGCTCTGTGACGACGTCGTGCTGGGAGGCGTATGACCGGCCGTGGCGGTCCCCCCGGAACCGGGGCGGCGGGCTGGGGACAGCCCGCCGAGCTGGTGCTGGACGCCGCCGGTGCGGTGATGGCGTGCACGCAGCCCGTGCTGGAGCTGCTGGGCGGCTCGGCCGTGGAGCTCCGCGGCAGGGAGCTGGGCGCCTTCCTCGAGGACCCGTCGGAGTGGGCGGGGCTGGCGGAGAGTGCTGGGCGCGGCCGCCGCGGCGACGGGCACGTGGTGCTGCGGCGCGTCGGCGGCGGCCGGGTGGACGTGGACGTGAGCGTGTTCGCGCTCGCGGAGGGAGGCGGGGCGCGTTTCCTCGTCTGGCTGGTGCCCGCGGCGGGAGCCGAGTTCGAGGACGAGTTCGGGATGCGGGTGGCCCTGACCGGAGGCGGTGTGCTGGCCTCCAGCCCACGCGCACAGCAGCGGCTGGACCTGCTGCACGCGGCGGCGGTACGCGTCGGCGGTTCGCTGGACGTGGCGCGCAACGCCGAGGAACTGGTCGATCTGCTGGTGCCGGTGTTCGCCGACATGGGCGCGGTCGATCTGACCGAGGCGGTGCTGGCGGGGGAGGAGCTCGGGGAGTTCGCCGCGGACGCGCCCATGAGGCGCGTCGCCGTGGCCGCCGGGGAGGGAACGTGGCCCGAGGAGGTCTACGGCCCCGGGGAGACGTTCTCCATCGGGGACGTCGAGCGGGAGCACCTGCTGCGGGGTTCGGCCGGCACCATGCCGGACCTGAGCGGCCTGCGGAGGGCGGCGACACGGGATCCGCGGCGGTCCCGGCTGACCCTGCCCGAGGCCGCGACCTCCCTCCTGGTCCTCCCGCTGCGGGCGCGCGGGACCGTACTGGGGGCCGTGCCGCTGTGGCGGACCGGGGACCGGACTCCGTTCGACCGCAGTGACGCGACCCTGGCCGAGGAGATCGGATCCCGGCTGGCCCTGGGCCTGGACAACGCCCGGCGCTACACCCGGGAGCGGCGCACGGCCGAGGCCCTGCAGCGCAGCCTGCTGCCTCCTCCGGTGGTGCGCCTGGCGGCGGCGGAGACCTCGGGGATGTACGCGCCGGCCAGTACCGCGGCCGGAACCGGCGGGAGCTGGTACGACGTGATCCGGCTGTCCGGGGTCCGGGTGGCCTTCGTGGTGGGCAAGGTCGCCGGGCACGGAGTGAACGCCGCCGGCGCCATGGGACGGCTGCGGTCGGCGGTGCAGACCCTGGCCGACCTGGACCCGCCGCCCGACGAGCTGCTGAGCCACCTGGACGACCTGGTGACCCGCATCGGCGAGGACGAGGGGCACCGGGCGGGACCGGCCGTCAGCTCCCTGCACGGAGCGACCTGCCTGTACGCGGCCTACGACCCGGTCACCGGACGGTGCCTGGTCGCCAGTGCCGGGCACCCCGGCCCCGTCCTGGCCAGGAGGCAGGACTGCGCGGCGGACGACGTCGAACTCCGTCCCGGGCCGCCGCTGGGAGGCGGCACCGAACCCTTCGAGCCGGTGGAACTGCTCCTGCGGCCGGGCGATGTCCTGGCCTTCCACAGCGGACCGCTCACCGCGGTGGTGCGGAACACCGAGCGGGACCTGGAGCGGATGTGCGAGAGCGCCCGGATCGCCGCGAGCACCGAACAGCCGCTGAGCGACGCCGGGCCCCGTCTCCTGGCCCGCCTGCGGGAGCAGAACCGTGACGAGGACCTCGCCCTGCTCCTGGCCCGTGTGGACCGGGTGCCGCCCGAGGACACGGCCTTCTGGCGACTGCCCGCCGATCCCAGCCTCGTCGCGCACGCCCGGGCCCTGGCCTCCGCCCAGCTGGCGGAGTGGGACCTGGGCGAGCTGGACTTCACCACCGAGCTGATCGTCAGCGAACTGGTCACCAACGCCGTCCGCTACGCCGGCGGCCCCATCGGCCTGCGGCTGATCAGGGACCACCGGCTCGTCTGCGAGGTGTCCGACCCCAGCCAGTCCCAGCCCTACCTGCGCCGCGCCCGCCTGTCCGAGGAGGGCGGCCGGGGTCTGTTCCTCATCTCCCAGCTCGCCCACCGCTGGGGCAGCCGCTACACCCCCGGTGGCAAGACCATCTGGACCGAGCAGCTCACCGAGGGGCCCTGAGTTCACCGGCGACCGCACTCCACGCGGAGGCCCGGCGTGCCCGGGGGACGGCCTCGCCGCAGCGCCGCACGTCCGCCTCGTGGTTCCGGGACGACTACCACGGTGAGCGGCGCAACGAGACCGTCTTCACCGGCGTCGGTCTCGACGAGGGACGCATCCGCTCGGCGCTGGACGACGCACTGCTCACCGACGCGGAACCGTCGCTGGGCCGGGAGGGCTCGGGGGCCTTCCCTGCCTCCTCCCGCTCGGCGACGGTCCCGTATGACGCGGCGGGGGCGGCGCCGGCCGCCGTGGACGCAGGGGGTTTGAAGAAACCACCGGTCGGGAGGAACCTGGAACTTGGGTCATACGCGGCCAAAGCGTCCATAGCGCTCCGACAGGCAGGTGAAGGACATGGCTACCGCACACGCCCCCCACGCCCAGCACCCGCACCGGCACGGCGAGGGCTGCGGCCACGTCGCCTTCGGGCACGGCGACCACACCGACTACGTGCACGAAGGCCACCTCCACCGCGTCCACGAGGGTCACGTCGACGAGTGCGAGCCCGAAGGGCACGCGGTCCACGGTGACCACCCGCACCGGCACGGCGAGAGCTGCGGCCATGTCGCCGTCCCGCACGGTGACCACATCGACTACGTCCACGACGGATGCCGGCACGCCCCCCACGAGGGACACTGGGACGAGCACTGAGGGCCGGCGGTCGCGCGGTGCCGCGGAACCGCCGCCGGGGCTTTGCGGCCCGCTCGCTCCGGTTGTCGGGGCGCGGGCCGTCAGGCTGTCCGTCCGTCCGGGCACTTTCGGCACCGTCCTTCGAAGACGAGCATGTGGCGTACGTCGACGAACCCGTGCTGCCGCTGCGCCACCGCCACCCACTCCTCGAACTCCCGGCGGTCCGGGGGCCTCCGGAGAAAACCGTGGATTGCAAGGCCAGTGCTTCGGATAGCCTGGGAAAATGCTTCCCGAAGTCACCGCCACGCGCTATGTGACGCCCCTGCGCGAGGGCGGATCGCTGCCCGGCATCGTCGAGGCCGACGACCTGGGCACCTATGTCGTGAAGTTCACCGGAGCCGGGCAGGGCCGCAAGACCCTGGTGGCGGAGGTGCTGTGCGGGCGGCTCGCCCAGCGGCTCGGTCTGCGCGTGCCCGATCTGGTGCGCGTGCAGCTGGATCCGGTGATCGGCCTGGGCGAGCCCGACCAGGAGGTGCAGGAGCTGCTCAAGGCCAGCGGCGGGCTGAACCTGGGGATGGACTTCCTGCCCGGCTCGATGGGCTTCGACCCGCTCGCCTACCGGGTGGACGCGCGGGAGGCGGGACGCGTGGTGTGGTTCGACGCCCTGACGGGCAACGTCGACCGCTCCTGGCGCAACCCCAACATGCTGGTCTGGCACGGCGACCTGTGGCTCATCGACCACGGCGCCAGCCTGATCTGGCACCACAACTGGGCCACCGCGGCCAAGGCTGCCGACAAGCCGTACGACGCCTCCGACCACGCCCTGGCGCCCATGGGCCCGGACATCGCCTCGGCCGCCGCCGAGCTGGCGCCGCGGGTGACGCGGGAGCTGCTGGCCGAGTGCGCGGCCGACATCCCCGACGAGTGGCTGGCCGACGAGCCCGGCTTCGGCACACCGGAGGAGCTGCGCCGCGCCTACACCGAGGTGCTGGCCGCCCGGGCCGGTACGGTCCACGAGCGGATCACCGTCGGCGCTCCGAGTCAGGACGGGCCCTCCAGGGCGCCCGGCTGGCTGAAGGACTGGGCGGACGCCGTCAGCGGGCTGAACAAGGGCGGAGGGACGCGGTGAGCGGGCAGTTCGGCGGGCGCGACGTCTTCGAGTACGCCGTGCTGCGTCTGGTCCCACGGGTGGAGCGCGGCGAGATGATCAACGCCGGGGTCGTCGTCTACTGCCGGGCCCGCTCCTTCGTCGCCGCCCGCACCCATCTGGACGCCGAACGGCTGCGGGCGCTCGATCCGCACGCCGACGTCGAGGGGGTGCGGGCGGCCCTGCACGCGGTGGAGTGCCTGTGCCGCGGCGGGGCGGAGGCCGGGCAGGCCGCGGCCGACGACGCCGGGCGGCGCTTCCGGTGGCTGGTCGCCCCCCGCTCCACCGTCCTCCAGCCGGGCCCGGTGCACACCGGGCTGACCGCCGATCCCGAGGCGGAGACCGAGCGGCTGCTGGAGGTGCTGGTGCGCTGAGCGGGCGCACCGGACGCTCCCGGCCGTACCCGGCGCACCGCGGCAAGGCGGAGGCCCGGACGTGGGCTGGGCCTCACCGCGCCTTCGGCCGTTGACACAGCGTGTCCGTGCTTCTAGCGTCACGTCTGCCGAAGGTACTAAGCGGTTGCTCACCCATTCGAGTGCGAGGAGAACCAGCATGTCCACCACCGAGCAGCGTGTCGCGATCGTCACGGGCGGAGCCCGGGGGATCGGCGCCGCCACCGCCGTCCGGCTCGCCGCCGAGGGCCGGGCCGTCGCCGTGCTCGACCTGGACGAGTCGGCCTGCGCGGACGTCGTGAAGAAGATCACCGCGGCGGGCGGCAGGGCGCTGGCGGTCGGCTGCGACGTGTCGGACACCGAGCAGGTGGAGGCCGCCGTCGCGCGGGTCGCCGAGGAGCTGGGAGCGCCGACCGTCCTGGTCAACAACGCCGGAGTGCTCCGCGACAACCTGCTGTTCAAGATGAGCGACTCCGACTGGGACACCGTCATGAACGTGCACCTGCGCGGTGCCTTCCTGATGTCCCGGGCCTGCCAGAAGCACATGGTCGACGCCGGGTTCGGACGGATCGTCAACCTCTCCTCCAGCTCCGCGCTCGGCAACCGCGGCCAGGTCAACTACGCCGCCGCCAAGGCCGGTCTGCAGGGCTTCACCAAGACCCTCGCCAAGGAACTGGGCAAGTTCGGCATCACCGCCAACGCCGTGGCCCCCGGCTTCATCGTCACCGAGATGACCGCGGCCACCGCCGCCCGCGTCGGCATGGACTTCGAGGACTTCCAGAAGGCCGCCGCCTCCCAGATCCCCGTCCAGCGCGTGGGCAGGCCCGAGGACATCGCCAACGCCATCGCGTTCTTCACCGGCGAGGAGGCCGGTTTCGTCTCCGGCCAGGTGATGTACGTGGCCGGCGGACCGCTCAACTGACGGCCGCCGACGGCCGCACCGCGAAAACGACGGAACGGAAAAGCTCATGGCAGTGCAGGACAGCGGCAGGGTCGCCCTGATCACCGGGGCGAGCCGCGGCATCGGCTACGGCATCGCCGAGGCGCTCGTGGCCCGTGGTGACCGGGTGTGCATCACCGGCCGCAACGAGGAGGCCCTCGCCGAGGCGGTGAGGCGGCTCGGCGCGGACCGGGCCATCGGCGTGGCGGGCAAGGCCCACGACGAGGCCCACCAGGCGGAGGCCGTCGAGCGCACCATGGAGGCGTTCGGCCGCGTCGACCACCTGGTCAACAACGCGGGCACCAACCCGGTCTTCGGGCCCATCGCGGAGCTGGACCTGAACGTCGCCCGCAAGGTCTTCGACACCAACGTCCTCTCCGCGCTCGGGTTCGCCCAGCGCACCTGGGCGGCCTGGCAGAAGGAGCACGGCGGCACCATCGTCAACATCGCCTCCGTCGCCGGGCTGTCCGCCTCGCCCTTCATCGGCGCCTACGGCATCAGCAAGGCCGCGATGGTCAACCTCACCCTCCAGCTCGCCCACGAGCTGTCGCCGGGCGTGCGGGTCAACGCCATCGCCCCGGCCGTGGTGAAGACGAAGTTCGCCGCCGCGCTCTACGAGGGGCGCGAGGAGGAGGTGGCCGGGCGCTATCCGATGGGGCGGCTGGGCACACCCGAGGACATCGGGGGGGCCGCGGCCTTCCTCACCTCCGACGACTCCGGCTGGATCACCGGCCAGACCCTCGTGGTCGACGGCGGGATCTTCCTCAACGCCGGGGTCGAGTGACCCCGGGCCCCGGCACACCGCGACGGTGGGCCGGGGCCCGTACCGCACCGGCGCCGTGCCGCCGCACCCCAGGGGTGCGGCGGCACGGCGCCGGTGTGCGTCCTGAGACGGCTCCCGTACTCTGCGCGACCGCCCGGCCCGTCGCGGACAAAGTCCTGATCTTGCCCGGTCCAGAAGCCTGTCAGCCCCGTCATATGCTGCGGTAAGGTCTGCCACGTCCTCGGCACGACAGGCCCGTTGAGACCCTGCCGTACGTGTGGTGGCACACGCTGCGCACCGCGGCGCGCTCCGTCCCGTCAGCCGATGGATCCCCCCACAGCACCCAGGCAGTAGTGGCATCTAGTGGCGTTAGTGGCATCGCCGACCGAGGAGCGTGCAAGTGTTCAGCCAGAACAAGCCTCTGAAGGGCGCAGCCGTGCTGGTGACAGCGACCCTGCTCGCCGGATGCGGCTCGCTGCTCGGTGACGGCGAGAACGACGAGGCGATCGTGGTCGGCACCACGAGCACGCCCAGCGTCCTCGACCCGGCCGGCGCCTGGGACGGTTCGTGGGAGCTGTACCGGAACATCTACCAGACCCTGCTGCACTTCCCGAGCTCCAGCGGCACCCCGGAGCCCGACGCCGCCCAGCGCTGCGGTTTCACCGACACCGTCAGCAGCGTCTACCGGTGCGTCCTGAAGAAGGGCCTGACGTTCTCCAACGGCAACGCGCTGGACGCGGAGGCGGTCAAGTACTCCATCGAGCGCACCCTGGAGATCAAGTCGCCCACCGGCCCGGCCCAGCTGCTGCAGAGCATCGACCGCATCGAGACCTCCGGCGAGCGGACGATCATATTCCACCTCAAGCGGCCGGACGCGACCTTCCCGCTGGTCCTGGCCACCCCCGCCGCGTCCATCGTCGACCCCGCCGCCTACCCGGCCGACCGGCTGCTGGAGTCGGACAAGATCAGCGGATCCGGGCCGTACCTGCTCGACGGCTACAAGGAGGACGAGCGGGCCGAGCTGGTCAGGAACCAGAAGTACAAGGGCTCCGCGGAGGTCAAGAACAACGCCGTGACCGTCCGCTACTTCAAGGACTCGGCCAAGATGGTCGAGCAGCTCAAGAACGGCGGGGTCGACCTCACCTACCGCGGCCTGACCCCCGAGCAGATCGACGACTTCGGGAAGAACCGCAGCGACCACCCGGAGATCAAGCTCAACGAGGTCTACGGAACCGAGATCCGCTACCTGGTGTTCAACCCGCGGCACGAGTCGGTCGCCGAGCCCGCCGTCCGCAGGGCGATCGCCCAGATCATCGACCGCAAGGCCCTGGTCCGCAACGTCTACAAGCGCACCGCCGCCCCGCTGTACTCCATGGTCCCCGGCGGGATCACCGGCCACACCAGCGCCTTCTACGAGAAGTACGGCGAGCCCAGCGTGGAGAAGGCCCGCAGCACGCTGAACCAGGCCGGCATCAACGGGAAGGTGAAGCTGACCCTCTGGTACACCACCGACCGCTACGGCGCCACGACCGCCGAGGAGTTCGCCGAGATCAAGCGGCAGCTGGAGGCCTCCGGGCTGTTCGAGGTCACCCTTGAGGGCCGCGAGTGGCGCGATTTCCAGGAAGGCGTCACCGAGGGCGAGTACCCGGTGTTCGGCCGCGGCTGGTTCCCCGACTTCCCGGACGCGGACAACTACATCTCCCCGTTCGTCGGCGAGGAGAACGCCCTGGGCACGCCGTACGAGCACAAGACGCTGACCGGCACGCTGCTGCCCAAGTCCCGCAAGGAGAGCGACCGGGGCGCCGCCATCGAATCCTTCACGCAGGCCCAGAAGATCCTGGCCGAGGACGTACGGCTGCTGCCCCTGTGGCAGGGCAAGCTCTACATCGCCGCGCACGACGACATCGCCGGCGTGGAGTGGAGCATCGACTCCTCGACGATCATGCGGCTGTGGGAGCTGGACCGCAAGAAGAGCTGGTGACCCCGGGCGGCGGGCGGACAGGCGCCGCCCGCCCGCCGCTCGCCCGCCCACGCGGCGCGGTTGTCAGCGATCACCGGTACGTTCTGGGGGTGCGCGTCCGCAGAGGACGCGCGGAACCGATACCGGAGGTCTGTCTCACGTGAACGCCATGCTGCCCGAGTCCTGGCAGAAGGTCCTCGGCGACGAGCTGGAGAAGCCCTACTTCAAGGAGCTCACCGAGTTCGTCGAGGAGGAGCGGGCACGCGGGCCGGTCTACCCGCCCCGGGAAGAGGTCTTCGCGGCGCTGGACGCCACCCCGTACGAGCAGGTCAAGGTCCTCGTCCTCGGGCAGGACCCGTACCACGGCGAGGGGCAGGGCCACGGGCTGGCGTTCTCGGTGCGTCCCGGGGTGCGTGTCCCGCCGTCCCTGCGGAACATCTACAAGGAACTGCAGGCCGACCTGGGCTGCCCCGTCCCGGACAACGGCTATCTGATGCCGTGGGCGAAGCAGGGCGTGCTCCTGCTCAACGCGGTGCTGACGGTCCGTGCCGGAGAGGCCAACTCCCACAAGGGCAGGGGCTGGGAGAAGTTCACGGACGCGGTGATCCACGCCGTGGGCGCCCGCCCCGACCCGGCCGTCTTCGTGCTGTGGGGCAACTACGCGAAGAAGAAGCTGCCGCTGATCGACACCGACCGGCACACGGTGGTCCAGGGCGCGCACCCCTCGCCGCTGTCGGCGAAGAAGTTCTTCGGGTCGCGCCCCTTCAGCCAGATCGACGAGGCGATCACGGCGCAGGGGCACACGCCGATCGACTGGTGCATCCCCAACCTCGGCTCCTGAACCGCTTCCCGGACGGCCCGGACGGCCCGGAGGGCGACGGCGGTGACGGGGCCGTCCGGGTGCGGGTGCTCCTCCCAGTGGAGAGCACCGCTGTGGCGGTGGGGGACCTGCTCCGGCTCGGTACGGAGGCGGAGGTGCTCGGCCCGGCCGGGCTGCGCGCGGCGGTGGCGCGGGAGGTGGAGGCGCTGGCGGACAGGTACGGACGGGGCACCGGCGAGAGCGCCTGAGCGCCGCGGCGGCCCGTGGCGGTTAGCGTCGGGGGACGGCGTGGGAGGACGCCCGCGCCGCCGGTACCGACACCACCACACAGGAGAGCCCGTGGCGGAGCATCGGCAGGAGACGGGGGCGGCGGGGGTGGAGG
>NZ_JAKMAY010000094.1:0-18689 GCF_022015835.1 Streptomyces sp. ICN903
CCTTGTGGGCGGCGGGGGTGGCGGCCCGGCCGGTGAGGGCCAGGAAGACGTCGTCGAGGGTGGCCTCGTGCACGGCGAACCGGGCCACCGCGTCCCGGTCCGGATCGATCTCGTCCAGCAGCGCCCGCACCCGCGCCGCGCTCCCGTCGGTGGGCACTGCCAGGAGCAGCCGGTCCGGTTCGCGGTGCACGGTGCGCCCGCCGAGCAGATCCGCGGTGCGCCGGTAGGCGGCGGCGTCGGCGAGCGTGAGGTCCAGACGCCGTCCGGCCACCCGCCTCTTGAGGTCGGCGGCGGTGCCTTCGGCGACCACCCGGCCCGCGTCGAGGAGTGCGATGCGGCCGGCGAGCCGGTCGGCCTCCTCCAGATACTGGGTGGTGAGGAAGACCGTGGTGCCGGCGGCCGCCAGGCCGGCGACGAGTTCCCACATGGCCTGGCGGCTGCGCGGGTCGAGCCCGGTCGTCGGCTCGTCGAGGAAGACGACCTCGGGGCTCGCCACGAGTCCCGCCGCGATGTCCAGCCGGCGGCGCATCCCGCCCGAGTACGTGCCCGCCCTGCGGCCGGCGGCTTCGGTGAGGTCGAACCGCTCCAGCAGTTCCCCGGCGCGCTCGCGGGCCCGGCGCCGTGTCAGCCCGCACAGCCGGCCCATCATGCGGAGGTTCTCCTCGCCGGTCTGCTGCTCGTCCAGTGCCGCGTACTGGCCGGTGAGGCTGATGCGGCGGCGCACCTCGCGCCGGTCGCGCACCGTGTCGAAGCCCGCGACGCGGGCCCGGCCCGCGTCGGGGCGCACCAGCGTGGACAGGATGCGCACGGTGGTGGTCTTGCCGGCCCCGTTGGGCCCCAGCAGCGCGAACACGCTGCCGCGCGCCACCTCCAGATCCACTCCGGCCAGGACTTTCACCCGGCCGTAGGACTTCTCCAGACCGGTCGCCTCGACCACCGGTTCGTCGGCCATGACGGTATCCCCCTCTTGTCCCGCGCGCCCCGGGCACGCTTCTGCGTATGCCATACACTCTATTGCGTAGGGTATACACATCCCTAGGATGGCGGTCAACCGGACGGAGAGCATCAGCGGCGAAGGCGGGCACGACAAGATGGCGAAGGACAGCGGCGACGGCCTGCCTCCCGGCGTGGAGACCGCCTGGGGCCTGCGCGAACGCCCCGGCAAGGGGCCCCGGCCGGGGCTGAGCGTGTCCCGGATCGTCGGCGCCGCGATCGAACTCGCCGCCGCCGAGGGCATCGCGGCGGTCTCCATGGCCCGGGTCGCCGCCGCGCTCGGCGTCTCGACGATGTCGCTGTACCGGTACGTGACCTCCAAGGAGGAACTCCTGGTCCTCATGGAGGACACCGCCTCGGGGCCGCCTCCGCAGGGCCCCGTGCCGGAGGAGGAGGGCTGGCGGGCCGCGCTCGCGCACTGGGCCCGCTCGCACCGGGAGGTGCTGCACCGCAACCTGTGGATGCTCCGCATCCCGGTCAGCTCGCCGCCCGTCACGCCCAACTCGGTCGCCTGGATGGAGCGGGGACTGGCCTGCCTGCGCGGCACCGGGCTGGACGAGGGAGAGAAGGTGCAGGTCATCCTGCTGGTCAGCGGCTTCGTCCGGAACGAGGCGACCCTGGCGGCGGACATCGAGGCGGCCGCCAGGGCCTCGGGCCGGAGCACGGCCGAGACGATGGCCTCCTACACCCGGCTGCTGGGCAGGCTGACCGATCCCGAGCGCTTCCCGGCCGTCACCGCGCTCCTCGCCTCGGGGGTCATGGAGCAGCCGGAGGAACCCGACGACGATTTCGCCTTCGGCCTGGAGCGCCTGCTGGACGGCGTCGAGGTGCTGGTACGGGCGCGGAACGCGCCGGGCCGCTGACGCACGGCGGCGTCAGCGGCCCGGCACGGCCGGGAAGCAGGGCCTTCGCGGGCCCCGGGGTCAGCGCGGCTGAGTGTCCAGCCAGACGGCGGTGTCCGGCGGCAGCGTCCGCCCGTCGCACGCGCCGCTGGCCAGCAGCGGCCCGGCCTCACGGGGCGGCAGAGGCAGCGGGGCGCCGGAGAGGTTGACCCGGCACTCCAGGGCGCCCTTGCGGAAGGCCAGCTCACCCTCCCGGGCCGGCAGCCAGGTGAAGCTCTCGTCCCCGGTGAAGGAGCGGCGGGTCTTCAGGGCCGCCCGGTACAGCTCCAGGAAGGAGTCCGGCCGGCCGGTCTGGGCCTCCACCGAGTACTCGCCCCAGCCGTCGGGCTGCGGCAGCCAGCTCCCGCCCGGGCCGAACCCGCAGGAGGGGCCCGAACGCTCCCAGGGCAGCGGTACGCGGCAGCCGTCGCGGCCCTTGCGGGCGTTCCCGGTCCGCTCCCACATCGGGTCGCGCAGCGCCTCGCGCGGCAGGTCGGCCACCTCCGGCAGGCCCAGTTCCTCGCCCTGGTAGAGGTAGGCGGTGCCGGGCAGCGCCAGGGTGAGCAGAGCGGCGGCGCGGGCCCGGCGGCGGCCCGCCTCTTCGTCGGCGGCCGGCTCGCGGCCGTCCGACATCAGCCAGGCGACGGTGTCGGTGCCGGCGGGCAGGGCGTGACGGCTGAGGTGGCGCACCACGTCGTGGTTGGACAGCACCCAGGTGGGCAGCGAGCCGACCGAGCGGGCGCCCTCCAGCGAGGAGTCGATGACCTCGCGGTAGGCGGCGGCGTCCCAGGGGCAGCGCAGATAGGGGAAGTTGAACGCCTGGTGGAGTTCGTCGGGCCGGGTGTACAGCGGCAGCCGTGCCTGGCTGACGCCCGCCTCGGCGACGGCGATCCGGGGCGGGGTGTACTCGTCGAGGATCTTCCGCCAGGCCCGGTGGATGTCGTGGACCTCGTCGCGGTCCCAGAAGGGGTGGTCGTGCCCTTCGGGCGGCGCGTTGAGGGGGGCGGAGTCCGATCCGTTGGTGTCGCGCAGCGGCAGGGAGAGGTCCTTGCGCATGCCGTGTGCCACGTCGATGCGGAAACCGTCGACGCCCAGGTCCAGCCAGAACCGCAGGATGCTCTCGAACTCGGCCGCGACCTCGGGGTTCTCCCAGTTCAGGTCGGGCTGCTCGGCGGCGAAGATGTGCATGTACCACTGGCCGTCCGGCACTCGGGTCCACACCCCGCCGCCGAACTTGGACTGCCAGTCCGAGGGCGGCTCGCCGCCGTCCGGGCCGCGGCCGTCCATGAAGACGAAGCGGTCGCGGGCGGGCGAGCCGGGCGGGGAGGCCAGCGCCTCGGCGAACCAGGGGTGCTCGCTGGAGCAGTGGTTGGGGACGATGTCGACGATGACCTTCAGGCCCAGGGCGTGGGCCCTGACCAGGAGCTCGCGGAAGTCCTCCAGGGTGCCGTGGCGGGGGTCGACGTCGCGGTAGTCGCTGACGTCGTAGCCGCCGTCGGCCCAGGGGGAGCGGTAGAAGGGGGTGAGCCACACCGCGTCCGCGCCCAGTTCGGCGACGTGGCCGAGGCGGTCGGCGGCCCCCCTCAGGTCACCCATGCCGTCCCCGTCGGCGTCGGCGAAGCTGGGCACGTATATCTGGTAGACGACGGACTCCCGCCACCAGTCGGCGTCGTCGCCTCGGGACGTGCTCTGTGTCACGGCTGCCTCTCGGGTCCTGTCTGTAAGACAAGCCGAATTATTGAGCCGCGACTTGGTTCACGGTCAAGAATTGCCCGCGATACGAGCGCGTGACATATGCCATGTCCGGTGATGTCCGGACTCACCGCTCCGGTTCTCCCGCCCCCGCCGGGCGGTTCACCCCGGAAGGAGCGGGTAACCGTCCTCGCACCGTCCGTGCCCATCCCCACAGCACCGGGCCGCATGAGGAGAGACATGTCCGCAGCACAGCAGAGCGACGGCCTGGTGAACTGGGCGACCGGTCTGATGGAGACCCTCGGCGCCCCCGGGGCGGGCCTGGCCATCGCCCTGGAGAACCTCTTCCCCCCGCTGCCGAGCGAGGTGATCCTGCCGCTGGCCGGGTTCACCGCCAGCCGCGGCGACATCAGCCTCTTCGCCGCTCTGCTGTGGACCACGCTCGGCTCGGTGGCCGGGGCGTTCCTGCTGTACTGGGCGGGCGCGCTGCTGGGCCGGGAGCGGACCCTGGCCGTCGCGCGGAGGATCCCGCTACTGAAGCCCTCGGACATCGAGAGGACCGAGGCGTGGTTCGCCAGGCACGGTACCAAGGCGGTCTTCTTCGGGCGGATGGTCCCGGTCTTCCGCAGTCTGATCTCGGTGCCCGCCGGCGTCGAGCGCATGCCCGCGGCGACGTTCCTGACGCTGACCACGCTCGGCAGCCTGCTGTGGAACACCCTCTTCGTACTGACCGGGTACGCACTCGGGGAGAACTGGCACACGGTGTCGGGCTACGTCTCGATGTACTCCAAGGCCGTGGTGGCCGTCATCATCGTGGCCGTCGTGGGTTTCGTCGCCGTCCGCGCGGTGCGGTACCGCCGCGGCGACGGGTAGCCGACCGGTGGGGCGCCTCAGGTGCGCCCCTCGCCCTCCTGAGCCTCCTCCAGGACCGGCCCGGCCGTCATCCACCCGGCCCGCACCACCGTGAACCCGTCCGCCTCGTAGGCGTCGCAGACCTGGTGGTCGTCGTCGACCACCAGGGCGACGGTGCGCTCCCGCGCCAGGCTCCGCAGCAGTTCGGGCTTGGCCACGCGGGCCGGGCGGCGGTCCCGCCCGCCGCGCATCAGCAGCGGTCCGTCCGGCAGTCCGTGCCGGGCCAGCCACCACAGGGTGTCGCGGCGGCACCGCTCCGGCCGTCCGGTCACATAGGCGATCTCGTGCTCCCCGGCTGCGGCCAGGGCCAGTTCGACGCCCTCGGTCAGCGGCGGGTCGTCGGGGGCGGCGGCGAAGAAGGCGTCCCAGTCGCGGCGCCCGTCGAGGAAGCGCAGGCGGTGACGGACGTCGGCGAGCGTTCCGTCCAGGTCGAACACCGCCAGAGAGCGGGGCGCCATCGGTCACCTCCGGGTGCGGTACGGCAGCGGCACTCGCGCCATGCTCCCACCCGCCGGTCACGGCCGCGCGGCCGGCCGGGGGCCGTCCACCCACCAGCGCAGCGCCTCCGTGGCCAGCTCGGGCGGCACCTCGTGGCCGCCGCCGAACTCCCGGTAGGTGACCGCGTAACCGGACCGCACCAGCTCCGGGACGAGGCGGCGGCTGCACGCGCCGACCGGCAGGACGGGATCGTCCCGGCCGTGGGAGACGAAGACGCGGGGGTGCCCGTGGTGGACCATCGGGGCCATGAACCCCGGCGAGAAGGCCAGCACCGCGCCGAACAGGTCCCCGTTGGCCGGCCCCAGCGAGAGCGCGTAGGAGGCCCCGTCGGAGAAGCCCGCCACCGCCACCCCCGCCGGGTCCACGGGGAAGCGCCGGAAGACACCGCGCAGCGCGGCGTCCAGCCGGGCCACGTCCGGGCCGTAGCCGCCTTCGACGACATCCCAGGTGGAGCCGGCCGCCTGGGGCGCGAGCAGCAGCAGCCGGCCGGACCCGGCCTGCGGGAGCAGCCAGGTCAGCGCCTGCTCCGCCGTTCCCCCGGCTCCGTGCAGCACCACCACCAGCCAGTACGGCCGCACCGGCGCCCCGGCCCCCGCGGACGGCGGAACACGCAGCAGCGCCCGCCCTTCCAGGTGGTGCGTGCCCGGCTCCCCCTCCGCGAAGCCGGGCGGGGAAGCGGAGGGCCGTGCGGACAGCCGGCCGTGCGACACGTCCTCCCCGACAACCGGATGAGGGAGGGCCCGCTCCGGCCCCGGGGCGCCGCCCGCGCCCTCTTCTCCGTCCGTCCCGGTCACTTCCGCTCCCTCCTCCGCCTTCGGCGCCCCGGCTCTCCGGCGGGCGCCGTGCCCGCCGGGCGCCCGGTCGCCGCCCGGCGCCGTGGTACCCCCGGCGGCACGGCGCATGCCCGCATCCCACGGGGGTACGCACCCGGCATGACCGACGAAAAGGACACCGGCAGGAACGCGGGCGGGGACACTCCGTCGAAGTGGACCCCGGACGACGAAAGGGTCCGGGAGATCCGGGAGGCCGAGCGCGAACGCGGAGAGGCCCGCCCGTTCGACTACCCCTACGGCGAGCGCCGGGCCAATGTGCGGGCCAGGCGCCGCATCAGCAGGGAGGAGGCCGACGCGGACATGCCGCCGGGCCTCTCCGGAAGCTACGGCACCACCGGTGGCGGGCAGCCCGCGGGCCCCGCGCGCGCCCGGCCGGGCAGGTCGGTCGTGGGCGAGGATCCGGCCGGGATCGTCGACCGGGACGGCACGCCCGGGGAGGAGGGAGCCGGCGAGGAGACCCGGGAGGCCGGTGAGGACACCGGACGCGGGTAGCGGCCATCGGGATGGAGTTCCACCGCCGCGCCCCGGAGGGCGGTGCGGCCTCCCGTTTCACCCCGGTCCGCCGGGGCACGCGGCCCGCATGAGTCTCTCCCGCCTCCTGCCGGACAGCACCCTGTCCCTGCTCGCCCGGGGTTACGCCTGGCTGCCCGACCGTATGCGCCGCACCACGGGCCCCCTGGTGCGCGCCCGGCTGCTGGGGAAGCCCACGGTGGCCCTGCGCGGGCCGGAGGCGGTCCGCTTCGTCTACGACGAGCGCCATGTGCTCCGCGGGCCGGCCCTTCCCGAACCGGTGAAGAGCACCCTGTTCGGGCACGGCGCGGTGCACACCCTCGACGGTGAGGCGCACCGCGTGCGCAAGGCGATGTTCCTGTCGCTGCTGAAGTCCCCGCGGAACATCGCCGGCCTGGTCGGCGAGGTCACCGCGGCGTGGGACGAGGCGGCCGCCCGGTGGGCGGAGCGGGAGCGGGTGGTGCTGTTCGACGAGGCGAGCCGGGTACTGGCCGGGGCGGTCTGCCGGTGGGCCGGCGTACCGCTGGAGGAGGCGGAGACGGGCTCCGTCGCCCGCGACCTGGTGGCCATGGTCGACGGCTTCGCCACCCCGGGCCCGCGCCACTGGCGCGCCCGGTCGGCACGCCGCCGCCGCGAGGCGTGGCTGGCGTCCCTCGTGGAGGAGGTGCGCGACGGCGCTGTGAGCGTGCCCGAGGGGTCGGTGGTGGACGTGGTGGCGCGGCACGTCGACGCGGACGGCGAGCGGCTCGACGCACGGACGGCCGCGGTGGAGATCCTCAACGTGCTGCGCCCCACCGTCGCGGTCTGCTGGTTCACCGCCTTCGCCGCGCACGCCCTGCACCGGTGGCCGCAGCACCGGGCCCGGCTGGCCGAGGAGGCGCGCGCCGGGGCCGGGCACCACGGTTCCGGGGGCGCGTACGCGGTGGCGTTCGCCCATGAGGTGCGCCGCTTCTACCCGTTCGCGCCGTTCATCGGCGGTCTCGCCGCAGCCGATCTGACGTGGCGGGGCGAGGCGGTCCCCCGGGGTGCTCTCGTCCTGCTCGACATCCACGGGCAGGACCACGACCCCACCCTGTGGGAGGACCCTTACTCCTTCGATCCGCGGCGCTTCCTCGACCGCCCTCCGGAGCGGGACGAGCTGATCCCGCAGGGCGGCGGCGACCCGGCCGCGGGCCACCGCTGCCCCGGCGAGGACGTCACCGTGGCGCTGCTGACGGCCCTGTCGGCGCGGCTGTCCCTGCTGGAGTACGAGGTGCCCGAGCAGGATCTGCGGATCCCGCTGCGCCGTGTGCCCTCCCGCCCGCGCAGCGGCTTCGTCCTCGCGAACGTGCGCCCGCCCGGCTGACCGGGCCCCGGCCGCCGGGCCGTGCGCGTCGCCCCCTTCAGCCCTCCTCCCCGGGCCGTACCTCCGGCGCGTCCGGCACGTCCCGTACGTCGAACCCGCCGCGGCCGTCGATCCGTACCTCCCGCACCGCGTCGAAGCCGTCCGACCGGCGGGGTTCGCGCAGCCGCCGGAGGGTGTCGAAGAAGCCCGCCTCGGGCACGCGCTCCCTGCCCTGGCGCGCGGCGTTGCGCGCCAGGGCGTTGGGCACGTCCGGCGGGAACCAGTACGCCACCACCCGCGCCCCGTGGGCGTGTCCCGCGGCGATCAGGGGAGCCCACTCCAGAGGTGAGGGGTTGGTGTTGTCCACGACCACCGGCCGCCCCCGCTCCAGCGCCTCCTCCACCAGGCGCATCTGGCGCCGCTGCTTGTGCCGGGCGGAGCGCGGGAAGAGGTCCTTGCTGACCACGGTGTACCCGGTGGGGAGGCAGCGGGCGCGGAAGATCGTCTTCCCCGAGCCCTGGAGGCCCACCAGCACGGCCAGTTCCACAGGCGCCCGCGGCCCCTCCCACGGGGCCCGCCCCTGTCCGGGCCCCCGCCCGGGCGGCGGTCCTGCCACGGTCTGTCAGCCCTCGCCCTCGGCCTTCTGCTGGGTCAGGCTCCAGGCGTACTGCAGCCAGTCGGACAGGGCCACGCTGCTCAGGCAGGAGGTGACCAGGCGGGTGGCGCGCGGAGCCGTGGCGTAGCCCGCCGTCAGGCCGCCGGCGATCCACATCGCCACGCAGAAGGGGCAGGCCAGCAGTTCGCCCACGGACCGGTGCAGTCCGTGTCCGCGGGGCACGTCCATGACCTCGGCCCCGTGGAGACTGCCGGTGCGGCGGGTGAAGGGGGCCCGGAGGAAGCTGGTGACCTTGTCCTTGGTGAGCAGCCGGGAGCTGCGGTAGGTGGCGACCCCCATCAGGAGCAGGTCCAGCGGGGGGATCCGCTCGGGCAGCTGCCGACCCGACGCCCTCATGCGCCAGGCGAACACCCCCGCACCGGTCGCGTAGACGCCCGCCAGCGTGGCGAGTCCGCGCAGGGAGACCTCCCCCTCCTCGGAGTACCCGTCCGCGCCGGTGACCCGGCCCACCGTCTCGGCGGCCTGGTCCATGGCATCACTCATTCGGCTCCTCCTCGTCACCGGTCCGGAAACAGGCCTCGCGCCCCCGTCGGGGTCACCCGTGTCACGGCCTGGGGTTCGTACGCCGCCACCGGGGGCGCGCGTCGGCCCCTCTGCGCCCCGCGACCGAGGCGCACCGCGGGCACAGCCGCCGTACGCGGTCGGCCGCGCCGCCCGACTCGGGGATGACGTCGCTCCACGTCACATGCGGGAAGCGGTCGAGCCGCGAGCGGCTGAGGGACAGCCCGCACACGGTCTGGTTCATGCCCTGTTCCCAGGCGTGCACCTCGCCTGCGGGCAGCCGGACGCCGTCCTCCTCGTCGGTCCACCGGCCCGACGCGGCCACGGCGTATCGCTTGCGTACTGACACGGGTGTACGGGTTTCCCCCAGCGCCGTCCCCACACCACTTCTCATCGGTTTCCGCAGCTCTCGGGGCTCCGCGTCCGCCGCGCGGCCGCGTCCCTCCCCTCCCCCGGCCGCGGCTGCGCCCACCGCTCGTGCGGTACGGCGGCCGCGCCTACTCGGGGTCCGCCGCGGGCTCCCCCCGGCGGTGGAGCCTGCCGCCCGCACGGAACTCGTGGACGGCATGGCCCTGCTCCCCCGCGGTCAGCATCACCTGTTCCCAGCCCAGCGCACGGTTCCCCGTGGCGAACAGCGGGCCGCTCTCCCGGTCGCCGACCACCTCGCGCAGCAGTCCGGCCGCCCGCTCGCTGATGTCTCCCTCTCCCTCGGGCACCGCCCGGCCGCACACCCCGGTCACCCGCCTCGCCCGCAGGTCCACGTCCTGGATCTCCAGGGAGAGCAGGTCCAGCACCCGCAGGTCCCCCTCCCACAGCAGCAGCCACAGGGCCCGGTGCGCCATGTCGATGGAGTCGTCGGCGAGCAGCTCCTCGAGCCGTTCGGCGGTGATGCGTTCGTCCGTGAGCGTCATGGCCCGGCAGTATTCCGGCCGGACACGTCCGCGGGTAGAGGTAGGGAGGATCCTTCCTGTGAAGGCCGTGCGGCCGAAACCCCGTCCGCCGTCCGCCGCGGGGGCGGACGGCGGTGGCGGCGGTGGAGGGCCACGGTGCGGCCCTCCACCCCGACTCCCCTGTCAGCAGGTGAGGTTGTCGCCCGGGGTGGTGCCCAGGATCTGGACGAACCGCCGGTAGTTGTCGATCCGGCTCTGCACCTGTGCGGGATTGCGCCCGCCGCACTCCAGGGAGCCGTTGATGCTGCGGATGGTCTCGCCGAAGCCGTGCCCGCCCACCATCGCGTTGTGCGGGGTCATGGTGCCCGGCCCGCTCTGGGTGTTCCAGTACCACAGGGCGGTCTTCCAGGCGACCGCGGCGTCCCGCTCCACCAGGTGGGGGTTGCGCAGCAGGTCGATGCCGAGCGCGTCGCCCGCCGCCTTGTAGTTGAAGTTCCAGCTGAGCTGGATCGGACCCCGTCCGTAGTACGCGGCCTGGCCGGCGGGGCAGCCGTAGGGCTGACCGCTGTCGCAGTAGTGCGGGTAGTTGGCGGTGTTCTGCTCCACGATGTGGACCAGACCGCCGGTCTCGTGGCTGACATTGGCGAGGAAGGCGGCGGCCTCCCGCTTCCTCACCGTGTCGCTGCCGGTGCCGGCGAAGGCCGGGTAGGCGCTCAGGGCCGCCTTCAGGCCCTGGTAGGTGTAGAAGGGGTTCCGGTTCGGGAACATCTGGTTGAACTGCGCCTCGCTGACCACGAAGCCCGACGGGTCCGGGTCGGTGGGCGGCGGGGTCGTGCCGCCGCCGCAGGCGCCCTGGTCGCTCCAGACTCCGGAAGTGCCGGGCGGCGCCTCGTTCTGGGTCCACCAGCGGGCGGTCCAGTTGTGGCCGTTGTGGGAGACGGTCGTCCCGCCGAGGTAGACCGCCGAGGAGTTCCACGGGGTCGCGCACTCGGCGGCGGAGGCGGAGGTCGCGGGGATGGTGACCGCCAGGGCGCCTGCGAGGACGGAGGCGGCGAGACCCGCCATGAGGCGTTTTCTCAGCACGTGAACTTCCCTTCCGGAGTGGGGGGTTGACCGGGAACACTCAAGCGCCTTGGTATATACCAGTCAAGGTATGGACCAGATCCGCTTCCGCGGAGCCACCGAACCGAAAGGAAGGTCATTCACCGTGATCGTATGAATTGAGCCTTCACCCGAATGCCGGTCATCCGGTCGGGTCCCGCCTTCGTTGTTGTGGACGTGACTCCACCAGATCCGCTTTCCACACCCGCGGCCCGCCTTCCCGGATCGAGCTGCCGTGAGTGACCAGGGCCCGCACTTCGATCCGTACGGCACGCCCCCGGGTCCGGACTCCGAGTGGTACCGCACCGGTGTCCATCCGGACTTCGACCCGTGGTTCGTGCCGGAGCAGAGAGCCCCCGCCCCGCCCGACGTGGACGTCCTCGACCCGTCCTGGGACTTCGAGGCCGAACTCGCCAAGCTGCTGCAGGACTCCGGCCACGCACCGCACCGGCCCCACGGCCGGGAGCACGATTCGTCCCGCGCCCGGCCCGCCTCCACCGAGCACTCCGGGGGAGGCGCGCACACCGGGACGGAACCGCCCGCGGACGAGACCACCCGGGTGCTGCGCCGCTTCGACGCCGGGGACACGGCGGAGACGGGCCGCTTCGGCGGCGCCGCTCCCGCCCGCCGGGCGGGGCGCTCGGCCGCCGAACGCCGCCACCGGCGCAGGCGCCGGACGCCGCACCGGCCGGAGCTGTCGCTGCTGCACGTGTTCAGCTACGCCGTGGCCGCGCTGACCGCCGGCATCGTGGCGATGGTCAGCGTGCTGGGCGGACTGGTCTCCTACGACCCCCTGCGCCTGCTGGCCGGTCCCACCGTGCCCGCCGACCTGGCACGGTGGTGGCCCCTGCTGATCTACGGGCCCTGGCTCACCGGTTCCCTGTCGATTCTGCGCGCCACCGTGCTGCGGCGCCGGGTCCGGCACTCCTGGGCGGTGGTGATCCTGTTCTCGGCCGTGGCGGTGGTCCTGTGCGTGGCCCATGCCCCCAAGACCCTGACCGGGGTGGCGGCCGCGGGCCTCCCCCCGATCACCGCCCTGGCCTGCTTCCACCAGCTGGTGGGGCAGATCACCCTCACCCAGCCCCGGCACGCCCTGCCCCGCCGGCCCGCGCCCCCGCCGCAGCGCGGCCCGCTTCCCCGGAGGCGGACCACGTACCGCGTGGACGGTCCGGGACGCCCCTCCGGGGAGGGGCGTCCCGGACGAAGCGGCTGACACGGGCGGGAACGGAGCCTGCCGGGCGGCCCGCGAGGGGCCGCCCGGCAGGCTCGTCCCGGTGCGCGGCGGCGCTCGTCAGCGGCCGGCTCTCCGGCTCTCCGGCGGCCCCAGGTAGCTCGGCCGCAGACCGCCGGTGTCCACCACGATCCGGTGCACGACGACCGTCGGGTCGACCATCCACAGCTTCAGGACGTGGACACCCGGCCGGCCGACCGTGTGCCGGGTGACGGTGCGGTTGACGTTGTCGGACGTGTTCCTCGCCCACCGCCTGTTCATGTAGGTGTCGTCGGCCCCGGTGGCGGTGGTGACGTTCACCGTCCGCGGTTCGGCGTCGTCGATCGAGACGGCGTACCGCAGGCCTTCGGTCGGCAGGACGTTGTTGCGCGGTGAGAGATACACCCACACGTCGACCTCGCCGGCCGTGGTGAGCGTCATCTCGTACTCCAGGCGCGGCCCCCGGCCGCCCGGTTCCCGGCTGGGGGCGGTGACGGGGTAGGGCTCCATCCCGTCCTCCGCCCGCCCGATGTCCGGCAGGCGCTTCCAGTGGACGCCCGCGGTCTCGACGGCCCGGGAGTAGTGCGCGGCCTCCATGGAGACGTGCCCGTCCGCCTCGACGAAGCCCCTCGGTCCCCGCCGCGGCATCCTGTGGTTCTCGACGACGGCCTGGATCTCCACGGTGGCGCCGCCGGGGCCGTGGACGGTGATGGGCACCCTGGTGACGCCCTTGGGAGCCCTCCTCCAGTCGACGCGCACGGTGGCGCGCACCTGTTCCTCGACCCGCCCGCGCGCACGCCTGATCCGCACCCAGGGCTCGGCCGCGGTGATGCGGTAGTCGAAGGGCCTGCTGCCGCGGTTGAAGACCTCGATGTACTGCTCGGGGTAGTTCTGGTACGGGCTGAAGGCGGGCAGCACCGCCTCCGCGCCCGCCTCGGGCCACCACAGGTCGGACCCGTCGATGCCCACGCCCATCTCGGCGCGGTCGGGCAGTTCGATGCGCCTGACCGCCGGGAAGACCTCGTCGGGCAGGGCGACGTGGTCGGGTGTCTGGGGCTGCTGCCAGGGCGCGTCGGGCCCGTAGCGCTCCACGTCCCCGTAGCCGATCTTCGGCTGGGTCTGGAAACCCTTCCACTTTCCGCCGGCCAGGATGTTGTTGTAGTAGTCCGACATCGCCCGGTCGTCGGCGAAGCGCTCGCCGGTGAGATCGGCGTAGCGGTTGGTGGCGGCGCGGCCCTGCTCGGCGTAGAGGAGGTTGGTGAACTCCGCCTCGCGCAGCTCGTAGAGGTTGGCGGTGGCCTTCACCTGGTAGAGCACGAGCTGGTAGTAGGCGTCCCGGTCCTCCTCGGGGAGCCTGCGGCCGGCCTTCTCCGCCCGTCCGGCCAGCCGGCGCCACTCCTCGGTGACCCGGGCCGTCTCGCCGTAGTGGTTGAGGTGGTAGGGACTGGCCTGGTCGTCGTAGACCACCGCCTCCTCGTCCTTCGACAGGTCCTTGGCCGGGTCCAGGGTGATGCGGCGGTTGAGCAGCTCGGGTTTGCGGCGGGCCTGCAGGACGCCGTAGGTGTGCAGGATGTCGGCGATCTCGTCGGCGTGCTCGGGGCCGAAGCTCTGGGCGACGTAGCCGCGCCCCCACTCGTGGAGCCGTTCCAGGGGCCGGCGCTCCGGGGCCCAGGCGTAGTCGAGGAAGAACTGCGTGGGCAGCTCCTCGGCCTTCAGGTCGCCCACGTTGACCACCCACAGGCGGTCCACGCCGTAGGTGTGGGTCAGATGGAGCTGCTCCCAGGTGCTGACGAGGTTGACGGTGTCGACCCACTTGTAGTTGCGGCCGACTCCGACGTAGTCGAAGTGGTAGTACATGCCGTAGCCGCCGGCGCGCTTCGGGAGCGACTGGTCCGGGAGCTTGCGCATGTTGCCCCAGTTGTCGTCGCAGAAGACGACGGTGACGTCGTCCGGCGGGCGCAGGCCCTTGTCCCAGTAGCGCTGGACCTCCTTGTAGAGGGTCTGCACCTGCGGGATGCCGGTGACGTCCTCCTTGCCCGTGACCTCGGCCAGGATCTCACGCTGGCTGTCGAGGATGGACCGCATCAGGTCGATGCCGTCGCCGTCGGGCAGGCTGACGTCGCCGTTGCCGCGCATGCCGAGGGTGACCACTCCCTCGAAGTCCTCCTCCACCATGCGGCGGATGCCGTCGGCCCAGTACGCCTCGATCGCCTGCCGGTTGCGGCGGAAGCTCCACTCGCCGGTGCCGCCGTAGGGGTCGCTGCCGGGCTCGGTGATGTTGCCCTCGGCGTCGCGTTTCGCGGGGGTGGCGTGGCGGTTCCACTCCTCGATGCCGCGCATCATGGGGGCCTCGTGCGAGGTGCCCATCACGATGCCGTACTCCTTGGCGGTGGCGTGGTTGGCCGGGTCGTCCTCGGCGAAGGCCCGGCCCCACACGGCCGGCCACAGGTAGTTGGCCTTGAGCCGCAGGAGGGTCTCGAAGACCTTGGCGTAGAACTCCTTGTTGAAGCCGTTCGGGAAGCCGGGGGCGTGGCCGGGGCCGAAGTACTCCGGCGCCCAGGTGCCCAGCGCCGGGTTCTCGTCGTTGATGAAGAAGCCGCGGTACTTCACGGCCGGGGTGCCCTGGGTGTGGCGGCCGGGCAGCACGTGCAGCTCGTCGTGGCGGCGCGGCGGTACGTCGTCCCAGAAGTGCCAGGGCGAGACGCCCATCTGGCGGGTGGTCTCGTAGATGCCGAAGATGGTGCCGCGCTGGTCGCTGCCGGCGATGACGAAGGCGCGGCGCACCCCCGGTGCCGGATTCTCCACCACCTGCTCGACGGTGGTCTCCCACTTCCCCGCGATGCCGGAGACGTCCAGCCTGCCGTCCGCGACGAGCCGGTCGATCAGCGGGCTCCTCCCGATGGTGCCGACGATCACGACCTCGGCGCGCCGCGACGGGGCGTCGCCCCGCCTCAGTGCCGGCTCGACGCCGGTGACACGCCCGATGTCCCTGCGCAGGTCCTCCGCCGCCCGCAGTACGCCCGGGTGGTCGCCGCCGCTGACCACGATCGGTGCGGCGCGGCCGTCCGCGACGAGGGGGAAGCTCCCTGCACGGCGGGAGAAGGAGACGTAGGCGTCGAAGTCTCCCCCGTGTCTGCCGCCGCCCCCGCCCCGGTCCGCCGCCGCGGCGGCTGCCGGGGATGCGACGGCGGCGGGTACGGCGGTGGCTGCCGCGGTCAGCGGAATCAGTCCGAGGAACGTCCGCCGGCTGGCGTTCCCGGGGGCCTGTGGTCCGGTATCGGGCCTTCTCATTGTTCGATCTCCGCAGGTCATGGACGGGAGAGGACTGGAGGGAAGCACACACTGATCGTTCCGGAACGATTCCGGAATCGAATCACCGAGGCATGCTCCGGTCAAGGCTCTCCACCACGGAACTTCCGCGGTCACCAAAGCAGTTGAGGGCGCGCAACACGGGAACAGGCCGTCCGGAATTCCGAAAATTTTCGCCATCATGACGACACTTCCGCGCGACGACGCCCCCCTCGGGCGGCTGCGCCGCCGCCTGTCCCCTCGGCCGACCGGACCGGCGGAGGCCGAAGGCTCCGAAAACTCCGGGCCCGTCCCGCACGCGGCGGCGGGGCCGTACGGTCATCCGTACGGCCCCGCCGCCGCGGTGTGCCGCCCGTCGGGGGCGGCCTTGCGGGCTCAGCCCGGCCAGGTACCCGTCAGCCTGCGGACGGCGACGGCGCCTGAGCGGTCCACCGCCGCCCTGACCACCGAGAAGATCACGCCCTGGATCGCGGCCGCCAGCAGGATCTCGCCCAGCTTGCGGTCCTCGTCCCCGGGGTCGGGCGCGTCGTCCTCGTCGCTGATCGCCTTCCACGCCTTCTTGAAGGCGGTGCTCGCGATCAGGCCGCCCAGGGTGCCGAGCGCGAACCCCACGGGCCTGTACACCAGCTTCTGCTTCCTCTTCTTCATGGCCGGTTCTCTCCTACCGGGTCCGCGGGACTGTTCCGGGCGCCCCTGCCGCGGGCCGCCCGGGTCTTCCCACGGCTTCCCCGTACGCGCCGCGCCATACCGCGTGCGTGCCGGTCAGCGGGTCACCACATGCCGCTCGTCGGGGACGCAGTGGGTCATCGTCAGCCCCTCGACGTCCCGCGGCGGGTTCTTGCCGAGGTTCGCCAGGCGCTCACGGTCCTCGTCGGTGAGCTGCTGGTTCGGCAGCGGCTCCAGGTTCGCCACGTCCTGCGGGGAGATGCCGAGCCCCTCGCCCACCCGCAGCCCGAGGTCGTTCTCCGCGAGCAGCAGGTGCCACACCATCCGTTCCTGGATGTGCCTGGGGCACTGCTTGAACTGGTTGGTGAAGTTGGCGACCAGGTCGTCGCGCTCCCAGTCCTCCATCAGCAGGTAGCGCTGCCCGGCCTGCATGTAGTCGTTGGTCCGCGGGATGCGGCTGCGGGTCAGCCTGCCGCGGATCTCCGGTCCCTGCTCGCCGTAGCCCGGCCCCTCCGCCTCCTGGAGCCCGCCGAGGGTGGACGGCTCGTAGTTGACGTGCCGGTTCTCACCCCGGGGGTCGACCTCGTAGGCCATGGGGCCGCCGTTCTGGTTGGTGTGGACCGGGGCCTTGGCCCGGTTCACCGGCAGCTGGAGGTAGTTGGGGCCCACCCGGTAGCGCTGGGTGTCGCTGTAGGAGAAGGTGCGGCCGACCAGCATCTTGTCGTCGGAGAAGTCCAGGCCGTCGACCAGCACGCCGGTGCCGAAGGCGATCTGCTCGTTCTGGGTGAAGAAGTCGTCCGGCATCCGGTTGAGGACCATGCGGCCGACCGGCTTGGGCGGGAACTCCTGCTCGGGCCAGGTCTTGGTGTCGTCCAGCGGGTCGAAGTCCAGCTCCGGGTGCTCGTGGTCCTCCATCATCTGCACCAGGAGTTCCCACTCGGGGTAGTCGCCCCGCTCGACGGCCTCGTACAGGTCCTTGGTGGCGTGGCCGAGGCTGTCGGCCTGGACGTTCGCGGCGTCCTCCTCGGTCATGGAGCGCACGCCCTGCTTGGGCATCCAGTGGTACTTGACCAGCATGGTGCGGCCGTCGGAGTTCTCCCACTTGTAGGTGTTGACCCCGAAGCCCTGCATGTGCCGGTAGTCGGCGGGGATGCCGCGCGGGCTGAAGAGGTTGACCAGCATGTGCATGGACTCGGGCGTCTGCGACATGAAGTCGAAGATCCGCTCCGGCCGCTGCTCGAAGGTCACCGGGTCGGGCTTGAGGGCGTGGATGACGTCGGGGAACTTGATGGCGTCCCGAACGAAGAAGACGCCCAGGTTGTTGCCGACGAGGTCCCAGTTGCCCTCCTCGGTGTAGAACTTCACCGCGAAGCCGCGGGGGTCGCGGGCCGCCTCGGAGGAGTCGCGTCCGCCGATCACCGTGGAGAAGCGCACGGCCACGTCGGTGCGCTTGCCCCGCTCCTGGAACAGCTTGGCGCGGGTGTACTGCGCGATGGGCTCGTCGCCCCAGGAGCCGTACGCCTCGAAGTAGCCGAAGGCCGTCACGCCGCGCGCGTGCACCACCCGCTCGGGGATGCGCTCGCGGTCGAAGTGACTGATCTTCTCGAGGAAGTGGTAGTTCTCCAGCGTGGCGGGACCCCGGGCGCCGACCGTGCGCTGGTTCTGGTTGTCGTGGATCGGGTGGCCCTGCCGGTTCGTGAGCACCGGCCGGTCGTCGCGCTGCCTGGCTGTCTCGGTCACGTACAGGTCTCCTTCGAACGAGGGTTCGCGCGGCGGAGGCGTCCGGAGCCGCCGTGCGCGTGTGCCTGTACCCCGATCCGCCCCTTTCGTACCTTCACTTCGGCCATCGGTGCGCCGCGCGGAGCGCAGACCGAACACGCCGGTCCGCTCCCGTCCCCCGCGGGGGACGGGAGCGGACCGGCGTGCGGGCGGTGGGCCGGCTCCCGTCCGGGGTCAGCGCTCCAGATCGCCTCGCATGGCGACGAACAGCTTCCCGGCCTCGTCGAGGGTGCTGTCGGGGAACAGCGCCACCGCGGCGGTGCTCTCGTCCGCCCAGCCGCAGACCACCTGGCCGTTCTCGGCGAGGGAGGCCATCAGGCACTCCACCGAGCCGCCCAGCGGCCCCGGATCGGCCACCGGCCGCGCCTGGGGCTGCCCCAGCTCCGGATCCCAATCGATGTACTCCAGCATGCCGCGGAAGAGGTGTTCGCGGCGTTTGTTCGTGTCCTCGGGGACGTTGTCGACACCCTCGAAGAGGACCGGGTCGCCGCCGTCCGGGGCGGCGAAGTGGCTGACGACCAGTCGCATGCCGTCCCGCATCTCCCCCGGATCGACCGGCACGTCCCCGACGGCGCCGTCCCCGGTGTGCTTGCGCAGGCCCCCCGCCTCCGCCGCGTCCACCAGCGACCGCCGCCCGCCCGGCGCGGCCGGCTGCGACGCGCTCGGGGAGGCGGTCGCCGAAGCACCCGGAACCGCGGACGCCGGGACGTCGTCCGCCGGCAGGTCCTCCGGCTGGCAGGCGGTCAGCGCGGCGACGGCCGCCGCCGCGACGACCGCCGCCCGGCGCAGCGCTCCCCGTGATGTCCGAAACACAGTGGTGTACCCCCCTGTCCAAGGCCGTCCGTCCGACGACCGCGACCAGTGGACGCGCAGGTGGGCGGGCCCGGTTCCCGAGCCCGGGACGCTGCCGGAGG
>NZ_JAKMAY010000095.1:0-16874 GCF_022015835.1 Streptomyces sp. ICN903
GCGGCGACCTGCGCGCCGCCGCCGACGCCATCCGCCTGGCCCGCAAGACCCTGTCCACCATCAAGGGCAACCTGTTCTGGGCCTTCGCCTACAACGTCGCCGCCCTGCCACTGGCCGCGGCCGGACTGCTCAACCCGATGATCGCGGGAGCGGCGATGGCCTTCTCCTCGGTCTTCGTCGTCGGCAACAGCCTCCGGCTGCGCCGCTTCCGCGCCCAGAGCTGACCACCGCGTCCGCGGATCACAGAGACCGCACCACCTTCGGGGGCCGGGGCACACCGCCCCGGCCCCCTCTCCACTCCCACGCCCTTTACCACCGGATTTCCGTGAGACGAGGCGACGATGACCGGTTACGAGAAGCACAAGGACGACATCCTCAGGCGCCTGCGCAGAATCGAGGGCCAGGTACGCGGACTCCAGCGCATGGTCGAGCGGGACACCTACTGCATCGACGTGCTCACCCAGGTGTCCGCGACGAACGCCGCCCTCCAGTCGTGCGCCCTCGCTCTCCTCGACGAGCACCTCAGCTGCTGTGTCACCGAGGCCATCGGGCACGGCGGGGACCGGGCGAGGGAGAAGGTGACCGAGGCGTCCCGCGCGATCGCGCGGCTCGTCCGGTCGTGACCCATGGCTCGGACGTACGATGTGGCGCGGCCGCGGCCGCACGGGCGGCAGGAGGGGGAAAAGTGCGCCGGCTGGGCGAACTGGAAGCCGAGATCATGGACCGGCTCTGGCGGTGGCGCAGGGCGGCGACCGTCCGCGAGATCGTGGACGACATCAATCTGTTCCGGCCGGTGGCCTACACGACGGTGATGACCGTCGCGGACATCCTGCACCGCAAGGGCATGCTGCGCCGGGAGAAGTCCGGGCGGGCCTGGATGTACGAACCGCTTCACAGCCGCGAGGAGTACACGGCCGGCCTGATGCGCGAGGCGCTGGGACACACCGAGGACCGCCGGACAGCGCTGATGCGCTTCGTCGAGCACATGTCCTCGGAGGAGGTCGAGGCGCTCAGAGCGGCACTGCGCTCCACCGGACGGGACACCCCCCTGTGACCGTGACCTACCATCTGCTGCCTCCGCTGGGAGTCGCACTGGGCGCCGGGGTGATCGCCCCGCCGCTCCTCGCGCGCGCCCGCTGGGCCCACCACGCGCCGAGACTCGCCGTCGGCGCGTGGCTGGCCCTGGCGGGCGCGCTGGCCCTCTCCGGAGGGCTGGCCCTGGCCCAGCTGCTGCTGTCCCGGGCGGGTGGGCAGGGGGTGGTGGGGCTCCTTCTCGCGTGTACGTCCGAGCCGGAACGCATACCGCCCGGCCGGGATCTGCTGGTGATCACGGCGGTTTCGGCGATCGCGGCGGCCGGGCCTCCCTGTGGGGCGCTGCTCGGCGAGTACGTACGCACACGCAGATCACGCGCCCGGCACGCGCGGATACTGCGGCTCGTCGGCCGGAGGTCGGCCCGGCTGGGTGTGACGCTGCTGGACCACGAGACGCCGGCCGTCTACTGCCTGCCGGGCAGGTCCCCCGAGATCGTGGTGAGTTCCGGAGCCGTACGCGCTCTGAGGGCGGGGGAACTGTCGGCGGCGGTCGAGCACGAGCGTGCGCATCTGGCCGGACGGCACCATCTGCTGTTCACCGCCGCGCGCGCTCTCGCCTCCGTGTACCGCCGACTCCCGCTCGGCAGCGGCCTGCGTCATCAGGTGCCCCTGCTGCTGGAGATGACCGCCGACGACCACGTGCTGCGGCGGTGCACTCGCCAGGAACTCGCGGCGGCTCTCTACGAAACGGCTGCCGGGCAGGCTCCGGGAGGCGCCTTCGCCCTGGGCGGGGCGTCGGCCGTGCAGCGAATGAACCGCATTCTCGCCACCGACCGGCCGCGCTGCCCCGTGGCGCGCGGCGCGTTCACCGTCCTGGCATCGGCCCTGGCCGTCATTCCCCTGATTGCCGCATGCTGCTCGATCTAGATTTCCCCTACTGATTTACTAAGTATTTTCGTAGACCTCTCACGGCGCAGAGCGGAAAACTTTTCAAAACCTCGGAAATCGCCCGGAGAGAGCGCCGAGGCATTCCCGGGGGCTGTTTGCTCCGCCGCTCACGGGTCTATTGTGGACCCGATGTCGGGCCGCTTCCGCCCGCGGGAGGGATGAGCGTCATGGGCCATGTGGCAGTACGGCCGGCGGTCGAGGCCGAGGCGCCATCGGTGTCCAGGGTGATGGCCGATTCACTACGGAACGGCTATCTCCCACTGCTCGGAAAATCCGAGGTGGAGCGCCTGGTCGGCCATTACTGCTCACTGTCCCGCATTCGCACGGAAATCGGCGCGCCCGGCAGCGGGCCGGGCTGGCTCGGTTGGCTTGTCGCGGTGGAACCCGGCGGCGTCGTACTGGGCGCGGCGGCCGGTGGCGTCGCACAGGCGGGAGCCGGTGAGGTGTACTGCCTGTGCGTGAACGCGGACCGCCGTCGCGAGGGCATCGGCAGCGCGCTGCTGGAGGCCGTGAGCGAGCAGCAGCGCGGCGCGGGCGCCGGCCGCCAGTTGATCTCCCTGCGCTCCGCGCGGGACCCTCTCCTGCCCTTTCTGGACCGGCACGGCTTCCGGCCCTCGGAAGAGGCCCCTGAGGGCATGCGTTACGCGCGCCCCCTGTAAGCCCCCTGCCGCCACCTCCCCGGGGGTGGCAGATCCACGCCATCGCATGGATACGCAGCGGTTCCGGCTGGCTCCCGGCGCCGTCCGCGGGCCAGGATGCCTTCCGGGCGCGGTCCCGGCGGCACGGGCACCGCCCCCGGACGGCAGGGGTAAAGCCGAGCACCCTGGAGGGGCGATGGACACGCAGAGGAGCACCGCCGTGTCGGCTCTGCTCGATCTCTCGGACGACGGCACGCACGCCGCTCCCCCGGGAGCGGAGTGCCATGACACCGGCTCCCTGCCGTCCGTGTCCGCCCAGGACGGCTCCGGCGCTCTGTGGCTGCCCGGCCTCGAGAACGTGTCCGCCCAGGATCCCGGGGACGTGTGGTTGCACGACGCCCTGCTGGGACCGCACAGCGCCGACATCGTCGGCTACCTGGGCATGGCCCGCACCACCGGCGGCCCGGTACTCGACCTGGGGTCGGGCGCCGGACGGCTGACCGTCCCCTTCGCCCGGCACGGTTTCGCCGTGGCGGCGGTGGACCGGGACCGGCACAGTCTGCGGCGGCTGCGGTGCTGGGCGCGGCGGATCGGCCCCCGCGCCGACCGGCTGGTGACCACGGTCCCCGCCGACCTGACCGGGCTGCGGCTGGACGGCCGGTACCAGCTGGTGGTGCTGGCCGGAGCGATGATCACGGCCGTTCCCCCGCAGGCGCGTCCCGCCCTGCTGCGCGAGATAGCCTCCCACCTGGGCGCGGGGGGCGCACTGGCCCTGGACTATCCGAGCCATGCGCTCACGGGACTGAGGGAACGGCCTCTGCGCACGTTCGCGTTCCGTGTCCCGCGTTTCGACGGGGTGACCGAGACGGTCGTGGCCAGGCAGGCCTTCGACCTGGCCGGCATGCGCGAGCGGATCACCTACCACTGCCGGTGCTCCACCCGGCACGACGTCCATCTCCGGACCCTGACCACCCGCAAGTGGCTGATCGACTCCGAACGCCTGGCACATGACATCCGCACAGCCGGAATGCATATCGCAGACCGGCGCCCCCACCGGATCGACTCCGTGACCGAACATGTGCTCTTGATTTGCCGCGCGGACGCATGATGAGGTGACCGGGGCCGCAGAACGGTCGAGGGTGGGCCTACCCCGGAACGAGTGCACGGTCACATCGGAGCGCGGTACGGGTAGACGAGGGGGATTACCGCAACGTGTCCAGATCCGGTTCCGGCGGACGTAGTGGCTCGCAGGACACCGCTCTCCGCCTCTACCAGGCGTTGCGGATGCGCGGAGCGGCGGGATTCGCCGCGGTGGCCGCCGAGCTGGGGCTCAAGGAACCCGAGGCCGCCCGCCACCGGGAGGATCTGGAGCGCCTCGGTCTGATCGTTCCCGCCGCTTCGCTGCACACCACCGGCCTGGAGGCGAATCCCGGCTGGCGGCACGAGGAGGCCGAGGACGCCGTCACGGTGATCGCCCCCGAGGTGGCCTTCCTGCGCGTGATGGCCCACGAGCGGGAGATGCTGCGCGAGCGGCTGCGGCAGGCCGACGAGGCGCACACCAGGCTGGAGACGCTGGTCGGCCGTTTCCTGCGAGCCGGATCCGTCACCGACTCCGAGGTCGAGGTGGAGGTGCTCACGGACTACCGGCGCATCCAGCAGGTCGTCGAGGACGTCGTGGACCTCGTGCACGACTCCGTGGCCTCCATGCATCCCGGCGCCATCGACACCAGCACCCTCGACCGGTCGCTGGGCCGGGACAAACGGCTGCTGGGCGAGGGGGTGCGGGTGCGGGTGATCTACAACCAGCGGTTCGCGTCCGTGCCGGCGCTGGGGGACTTCTTCAGACGCCAGGTCGAGGCCGGCGTCGAGGTCCGCCTCTCCCCCGTCGTGCCCATGAACATGATCCTCGGCGACCACCAGTTCGCGCTGCTTCCGGCCAATCCCGACGACCACACGGCCGGCGCGATCCTGGCCAGGGGGCCGGCGCTGGTGCGGTCCTATCTGGCCGTCTACGAGTACTGCTGGCACACCTCGTCGGCGTTCGGCGAGGAGGAGAACGCCGAGCGCGGCGGCGACGGGCTGACCGAGCAGCAGCGGGCGGCGCTCCGCATGCTGGCCACCGGCATGAAGGACGAGAAGATCGCGCGGAACCTCGGCGTGTCCCTGCGCACCGTCAGCCGCCTGCTGTCCGAGGTGATGCAGGAACTGGGCGCCGGCAGCCGCTTCGAGGCCGGGGTGAAGGCCACCCGGCTGGGCTGGCTCGATTAGCGCACCGCCTCCTGTCCGGCCAAGATGTACGATGTCGGAAAACTTTTGGTCGGATCAGTTGACTCGATCGGTCGGCTGGGAACGGTTGGCGGGGACATGAAACGCGAGGTACTGCCGGAGCAGCGCGAGGCCGCGATGCAGCAGCTGCGCGATGTCGGCCTGCGGGTCACCGGGCCGCGGCTGGAAGTCCTCAAGGTGCTGCGGGAGAACGGCCATATGGAGGTGGAGGAAATCACCTCCACCGCGCGCGAAAGGCTGGGAACGCTGACCAGCCAGGCGGTCTACGAGATGCTGAAGCATTTTCTCGACACCGGGCTGGTGACGAAATTCGACCGCCCCGGCCTGCCCGCCGTCTTCGAGCTGGCTTCCGAACCCCACCACCACGCGCTGTGCACGCGCTGCGGGCGGGTGGCCAACGTGGCCGTGCAGGCCCCCACGCCTTCGCGTAAGGGCCTGCACGGCTGGCACATGACGGGCACCGAGCTGGTCTTCAAGGGCGAGTGCCCGGACTGCCGTCAGTCCTGAGGCGGGGCCGGCGGCCAGTCGACGTTGCCGTCGTACGGGGAGACCGGCGGCCAGTCGACCTCGGTGGTGGAGGCCAGGACCCCGATCCCGCCCGGCTGTTCGGACAGGGCCGCTGTCGCGGCGGCGCCGGCCACACAGGCGCACAGGACCGCGGCGACCGCCAGGCGGCGCAGGGCGAAGGAAATTCCGCTGTACGAAGGCATGGTTCCTCCAGGGCGATGGACGGGATTTCGTCTCCCCCTCTCCCGTGCCGCCGGGAGTTCCTCGGGGTGACGTTTAAATAATCTCGCCTCGCGACTTCCCGATCCAGGGATACCGGCGTCGCACACACGCCATGGCACAAGCCTGTCAAAGCCCCGGGAAAGCGGAATCACCGAATTTCATTGCTGAATTACTCAGCGATTCCACCCACACCAACATTTGACCCACTAAAATCTGTGATAGAATCGTGAGTGCGGCTCTCTCCCTTGAGCCGGCGGGGCTCTGGCACCTCCAGGGACAGGTCCCCGCCCGGGCAGGGGCGTGCCGCCGCCCCTGCCCACCCGGATCGCGCCGTCCCGGCCGCGCGCTCGTACACGGCGAGCGTGCGGGCCGCGGCCGTGTCCCAGGCCATTCCGGACGCGTACCGGACCCCGGCCCGTCCCATGGCCCTGGCCAGTTCGGGGGCCCGGGCCAGGGTCAGCAGCTGCCGGGCGTAGTCCCGCGGACGGTGCCCCCGGACCAGCAGGCCCGTCACGCGGTCCCACACCGCGGTCGGCAGCCCGCCCACCTCGGCGGCGAGCACGGGGGTTCCGCAGGCCTGGGCCTCCAGGGCCACCAGGCCGAACGTCTCACTGCGCGAGGGCATCACCAGCACGTCGGCGGCGCGGTACCAGTGCGCCAGCGTCTCCTGCCGCACGGCGGGCTCGAAGCGGACGACATCCGCCACACCCGACGCGGAGCACAGTCCCGCCAGCCGTTCCGGGGCCCGCAGCCCCGAACCGCTCAGACCGCCGATCACGGGGACCACCAGGCGTCTGCCGAGTTCCGGGTCCGTACGGACCAGTTCGGCGACGGCCTCGACCAGCACGTCCGGTCCCTTCAGAGGCTGTATGCGCCCCACGAACAGCGGCACGAAGGCGTCCTGCGGCAGCCCCAGGACGCGGCGGGCGGCCCGCCGGCCCTCGCCCGGATGGAAGGTGCGGAGGTCGACACCGGGATGTACGACGTCGATGCGCTCCCGAGCCGCCCCGTACAGCCGCCGCAGCGCTGCCGCCTCGTCGGCCGTGTTGGCGACCAGGCGTTCGGCGGTGTCGACGACCCGGTGCTCGCCGAGGATCCGCTCCGGGGGCTCGGGGCTGTCGCCCTCGGCGAGCGAGGCGTTCTTCACCCGCCCCAGCGTGTGCATGGTGTGCACCAGCGGGACCCCCCATCGCCGCGTCACGGTCCGGCCCACCTGTCCGGACAGCCAGTAGTGGGAGTGGACCAGATCGTAGGGACGGCCGCCGTCCCCGGCCGCGGTGCGCAGCAGCGCCCGCGAGAAGTCCTCCAGCGTGCCGGGGAGTTCCTCCTTGGCCACGGCCCGGCACGGGCCGGCGTGCAGATGGCGCACGGTCGTGCCGGGGGCCAGCGGCACCTCCGGCGGCAGGTCCTCGCCCCGGCACCGGGTGAAGACGTCGATCTCGGCACCGAGTCCTGCCAGGCTCCGCGAGAGCTGGACGATGTAGACGTTCATTCCGCCCGCGTCGCCCGTACCGGGCTGGTGCAGCGGCGAGGTGTGGACACTGAGCATGGCCACGCGGAGCGGTCGTGCGGTGGTGACGGACACGTGGTTCTCCTCGGCGATCGGACCGGACGCCGCCCTCGCGAAGCCGTGGCGGCGCCCGGCAGACGGAAGGGCTCCGGGGCACGAAGCCCCGGAGCCCGGTGGGAAGGTGTCGAAGACGTGAGGGGGTCAGAACCCGAAGACCGGGCCCGAAGGCGGCGACAGCCGGGTGCCCGCGGCGGGAGCGGCGAGGGCTTCGGGAGTGACGGCGCGGCCCGCCGGCAGTCCGAGTGCGGCCGCCAGCCGGTCGGCCCCCTCCGGCATCACCGGGCGGGCCCAGGCGGCAAGTGCCGCGGCCACCCGCAACTGGGCCACGATCGCGGGTGCCTTCCGGTCCGGGGCGGCCGGGCCGTGCCACCTGTACCCGTTGGCATGGCCGAAGTCGTCGGCGGAGCGGACCACCTCGTCCAGCAGCGCGACGGCCCGGCGGGGATCGAACGATTGGGGGTCGTACGCCTCGCGCAGTTCCCCGGCCGTGCGGACCAGTCGCTCGTGCAGGACGTCCCAGCCCGCTCCGCCGGACGCCGCGTCCGGCACCAGGCCCTCGGACTCCTCCCGTACGGCGGCGAAGAGTCTGCCCAGCCAGTCGTTCCAGGTGGAGTCCAGCCACTGCCGCGTGCGTTCCAGGTCCGAGTGCCGGAACGGCGCGGTCCCGTCCGCCGGCCGGCACTGCAGCACATGGCGGCGCAGCGTGTCGGACCCGAACTCCGTGAGCAGGTCGAGGGCCCAGAGCGCAGGGTGCCGGCCGGCCGGCTCGCCCTTCTCGATGCGGAGGGTCTCGTTGACGCGGAACGAGTGCCTCAGCTTCACCCCCTGGGCGAGGACGAGGACGGGCAGCAGCACCGCCTGGCAGAAGACGTGTCCGGCCCCGCAGAAGTGGACGGTCTCCTCCGGCGCCGCCCGGTGGTCCGGCCAGCAGCCGTAGAGGTGCATCGCGACGTCCTCGAAGCAGACGTCGATGCGGTGGCCCTCGAAGTCGTCGCCTGGGACCGGCAGCCCCCACTCGGCCGGATGGCACACGGCCACGTCGGGCAGGCCGTCCTCGGCCAGCCCCTCGCACAGCGCGGCGACCCGCGGGGGAAGGTCGCTGCTGCGCCAGTGGTCGGCGAGCCGGTCCCGGAAGGGCTCCAGCGGCAGGTACAGGCGGCGGCAGCGGCGGAGTGCGGCCGCGGTGCCGCACAGCGAGCAGCGCGGCGAGAGCAGTTCGCCGCTGTCGTTCGGCCGGGCGCAGGTGTGGCAGACGCCTGCCCGGCAGGGCTGCCCGCAGTGCGGGCAGCCACCGGTCGCGTGGGCCCCGTACAGCCAGCGCTCACACGGTTCGCAGTAGGGCATCAGCCGGGTCCGGGCGGCGATGACACCGTCGGCGCGCAGGCGGGAGAAGAGGTTCTGCACCCACTGGCGGTAGCCGGCGGAGGACCGCGGATCGGTGATCAGGTCGAACTCGACTCCGGCGCGCAGCAGGTCGGCGCATATGGCCTGGCGGTACCCCTCCGCGACCTCCTGGGGCTTGCGCCCGTCCCGCAGGGCCCGCAGCTCGACGGAGCTGTTGTGGTCGGAAGTGCCGGTGACGAAGAGGACGGACCGGCCGTCGGCGCGCAGATAGCGGCTGAGCACGTCGGCGGCGACATAGGGCCCGGCCAGGTGCCCGATGTGGAGCTCGCCGTGGGAGGCGGGCGGGGTCGCGGTGATCCAGAGCCGGCTGCTCACGGGCTGACCTCCTTTCCCGCTGGTCAGCGGGGCTCGAAGTGGAAGGAGCGGATGAAGCAGTCCCGTGGCTGCTCGACCGCGTAGACGATGCATTCGAAAAGGGCCTGGGTGGTGAGTTTCTCGTCGGGGTCTCCCCCTATTCCCTCCCACTCCACCGACCGGGGGTCGGAGGTGGAGAAATCGGGCGGGTAGAGCGAGAAGACGCGGACGCCCGAGGACCGCAGCCGGTGGGAGAGGATGTCGGCGAATCCCGCCTGTGCGCTCTTCGCCGCGTAGAAGGCGTCGTGGGCCGTCGACATGCCTGCCGTGTCCGGGCCCCGGACCGCGACCATGTTGACGATGTCGGGCCGCTGGGACGCGCGCAGCAGCGGCAGGAAGTGCTTGACCATCAGCACGGTTCCGCCTGCGGTGGATTCGATGGTCTCCACGATCTGGGCGTCCGAGGCGTCGTCGAGTTCGACGCCGTCGAGCCACCGCGCGCCGTTGTTGACGAGCAGGTCGACCCGGCCGGTGTGCTCGCCCACCCGGCGGGCGAACTCCCGGATCTCCGCCGGGCGGCTGAGGTCGCAGCCGAACGCGTGGATGCGCTCGCGGGCCGTCCCCATGACGTCGGCCAGGGTGCGCTCGGCCGCTTCCACCGTACGGGCCGAAACGAATACCTCGGCGCCCAGATGCGCGAAACCGATGGCGAGCGCACGCCCGAATTCACGGGAGGCGCCGGTGACGACGACACGCAGGTTATCGAATTTCATTCCGTCCAGCTCTCCCCGGTCGGCCATATGTCCCCGAAAAGCCTGACAGACGGCGGGGAGGATATCCGCACGGAGGAAAGGCAGGTTCACGCAGTGGCGTGGACGCGCCACGGCAGCCGGAGACCCGTCCGCAGTACGCGGACGCGTCTGCCGCCGATGCCGACACGGCGAAGGCGCCCGAAGCGTTCGCCGGCCACGACGGCGGTCTCCAGATCGACCGGCACGGTGCCGGACGGAGTGTCGACGACGACGCGGTCCGTCCCGCATCCGGCGGAGCGCGCCAGACGGTGCGGAACCGTTCCCCCGATGGCGGAGGCGGCCGCCAGGCAGGCGAGTCCGGTGAGCGCGAACGCGGGGTGCCACCCGGGTTCGGTGAGGGATCTGGCCGCCAGCCGCCCCGGCCGGCCGGCGCTCACCACTGCGACCTTGGGCAGCAGACTGCCCGCGGGCAGTCCCAGTACGGCGCGCGCCGCGGCCCGCAGCCGCTCCAGCCGCTCCAGAGTGGCGGAGCCCGCTTCGAACAGGGCCCGGGCGCCGTGCAGTCCGAGGTCCGCCGCGTCGACGAACACATAGGGGTTGCCGAACCGCACGACGGAACCGAGCAGTACTCCCCCCGCGGTGATCAGGGCGTCGGTGGGCCGCCCGGTGGGCAGCAGTCGCGGCAGCGCAAGTTCCGCACCCGGCAGGAGGTGCAGGGTGTGGGTGCCGTCCCGGGCACGTTCGCAGACCGCCTCCTCCCCGGTGTTGAGGACCCGGACCCTCAAGGGGCCCTCCGCCGTGCCGACGGCGGCCGCGGCCAGCAGGGAGTGGCCGCAGCCGCTGTCGAAGACGAACTTCCGCGGATCCTGCGCCAGTCCCTGGACGAAGCGGTAGTCCAGGTCGTACCCGGGCCGCGGGGACGGCCGGACCAGCGCGAACTTCAGGATCGGGCCGTGCCCGGCGTCCTCCAGGAGCAGGCGTGTGCGGGCCAGGGCGGCGCTCAGACGGTCGCGGTCCCCGGGGAGCCGGCCGGCGTCGAGCACCAGGGTGGGGCCCGGCGCCCCCTCGGCCATCGCGATGTACGAGGTCATGCCGCCAGTCCGGCCAGGGACCGGACGCGGGGCGCCGACGCGCGCAGGGCGCGCAGCTCCTCGCTCCACAGTTCGTGGACCAGCAGGGCCCACAGCGCGGTGGCGGTCACCGGGGAGGGCTGCCGCCGGTGGGCGGCGAACAGGCCTGCGATCCCCTGCGCGCACAGCCGGCCGTCGAGGCGCAGGTTCCCGGAGGACAGCATCTCCTGTGCCAGTGCCATGAGGGGCGTGCCCCGGACGAGCATCGCGTCGACCGGGAGGTGGAAGGGCTGCTTGGGCCGGCGGACCACTGCCTCCGGCAGCACCCCCCGGGCCGCGTCGAAAAGAGCCCGCTTCCCCGTGCGCAGGCGGACGGGGAGCCGCCGGGCCAGGGCGGAGACGGCCGGCTGGAGGTAGGGCATCCGCGCTTCCACCGCCCAGGCCATGCTGAGGTGGTCGATGCGGCGCAGATGGTAGGCGGGCAGCCGCTGCAGCGTCTCGAAGGCCGTCAGTGTGGTGTGCCGGCTCCCGGCCGCCGACCGCAGCTGTTCGGTGATCCGCTGCTCGGTGGGCCCCCGGTCGGCGAGGAAGGCGCGGTAGTCGGAGGTGTAGAGCGAGTCGCGCAGGGCGCGGGGGATCGCGGCCAGCGAGGCGACGTAGGGGCTCACCCAGTCCGCACCGGCCGGTGCGGCCAGCGCGGCGCGCATCCGGTCGTACCCGGCGAAGAGTTCGTCGGCGCCGTCACCGGTGAGGGCTACGGTGAACCCCTCGGCGCGGACGGCGCGGAACAGCGCGTAGGTGCTGAGCGTGATGGGGTCGGCGTTGGGCTGGCCCAGGTGCCACACGGTCCGCGGCAGCAGCTCGGCGAACTCTCCGGGGTCCACCTCGATCTGGTGGTGGACCGTACCGCTGCGGCGGGCGACGGCCCGGGCGAACCCGTCCTCGTCCCCCGGCCAGTTCCCCTTGTAGGTCAGGTGGAAGGTGTGCAGGGGCTCCCCGCGCACCTTCCGGGCGTGTTCCGCGGCCAGCGCGGTCACCAGGCCCGAGTCCAGACCTCCGCTGGTGACGGCGCAGACCGGGACGTCGGCGCGGGCCAGCGCGCGTACCTCACGGCCCAGCACGCCCAGCAGGTCCGCGCCCGGGCGTTCGTCGTCGCGGGGCTGCCGGCGGTGGACGCGCAGCCCTCTGCCCGGGTCCGCCACCGCGGTGGCTCCGGGAGGCAGGGTGCGGATTCCGCGCAGCGCGGACTGCTGCCCCAGGCAGGTACGGGTCGTCAGGTACTCGTCCAGCGCTTCCTCCCGCTGCACCGCGGGCACCTGCGAGAACGCGATCAGGGCGGACAGTTCGGAGGCGAAGTACACCCCGCCGTCCGGGGCGGCGTGGTAGTAGAGCGTCTTCATGCCGTGGTCGTCGGTGGCGAGGACGAGCCGGGGCTCAGGACTGCGCAGATCCACCAGGGCCACGGCGAACATGCCCTCGAGCAGTCCGGCGAAGGCCGCGCCGTACTCGGCGTAGAGGGCCGGCAGCAGGGTGCCGTCGCAGTCGTCGGGGAAGACGTGGCCCCGCTCCCGCAGGCGCCGGCGCAGTTCGCGGTGGTTGTACAGCTCGCCGTTGAAGACGGCGACGACACCGGGCACCGTCCTCAGTTCGTAGGGCTGGGCGCCGCCGGCCGGGTCGGTGACGGCGAGCCGGTTGCAGCCCAGCGACCACCCCGGCCCCCTTCTCATCCCGTGGGCGTCGGGCCCGCCGTGCCGCTGGCGGCCGGCGACGGCGGCCAGGTCGTGGACTGTCGCGCCGGCAGCGAACGAGCCGAAGATCCTGCACATGGCGGCCACCTCCGAACACATCACATCAGACGGAATCAATAATTTGAATCTACCAATTCTTTGTCCGGCGCGAAAGTGTCATGGCGCAAACCGGCCATGAGCCGCCTCTTGCCGCCCCTGCCTCGCGCGCAACAGGCTGACCGCATGAGCGACTCCACCTTCGGCACGGCCTCCAGGGGCGCGCCCGACAGCCTGCTGGTCGTGGCCGCGCACCCCGACGACATCGAGTTCTGTGTGAGCGGGACCGTCATGCAGTGGATGGACCGCGGCACGCGGGTGACCTACTGCATCGTCACCGACGGCGACGCGGGCGGATACGACGAGCAGCTGCCCCGGCAGGTCATGGCGGATCTGCGCCGGGCCGAGCAGACGCACTCCGCCAAACTCAGCGGAGTGCAGGACGTCCGGTTCCTCGGCTACCCGGACAGCAGGGTGGAACCGAGCGTGGAGCTGCGCCGCGATCTGTGCCGGGTCATCCGCGAGGTCAGGCCCCAGCGCGCCATCATCCCCAGTCCGGAGATCAACTGGGCGCGTGTCGCCGATCTCCACCCCGACCACCGTGCCGTCGGAGAGGCGGCCCTGCGCGCGATCTACCCCGAGGCCCGCAACCCCTTCGCCCACGCCTCCCTGCTCAAGCACGAGGGACTGCGGCCGTGGACCGTCCCCGAGACCTGGCTGATGACCGGTCCGAGTCCCAACCAGTTCGTCGACGTCACCGCCGTCTTCGACCGCAAGGTCGACGCGCTGCGCATCCACACCTCGCAGACGGCCCACTTCGAGGATCTGGCCGGGCTGCTCCGGGAATGGCTGGCGGAGCACGCCCGCGCGGGCGGACTGCCTCCCGGGAGGCTCGCCGAGGCCTTCCAGATCGTACGGACGGCATGACCGGCCGCCCCGTGACGGGGCGGCCGGTCATCGGCGTTCATGTCCTGCGGTGTTCATGTCCTGCGGTGTTCAGCCGTAGATGACCAGCTCGCTCTCATCGGCGCCGTCCAGCACATACCTCGCGCCGACCACGGGACGGCCGGAGTAGAGACGGATCAGGGTCGGGACGTCCGTCTCCAGACGCGCCGGCGGCCGTCCGTCCACAAGGTTGCCCAGGGTGATCCTCCTCGTCGGTGAGGCCGGTGAGGCCGGTGAGGCCGGTGAGCGGTTCTCCGGGAACGGGAGGCGCCCCCCGTCGCCGAGGACCGCCTCCACCCGCGGGGTGGAGCGGACCCGGCTGGCGACGGTGAGGATGGCCAGCGCCTCGGCCGCCCCCGGGCCCTCGTAGGCCCCGGGCCGGCCCAGGGCGTCGCGGACGTCACCGGCGTGCACCCACTCCCCCAGCGCGATCACGTCCAGGTCCCCGTCGGAGGCGGCGATCACCTTCCCCGCCTCGGTGAACCCCTCCTCCAGTTCGTCCAGGATCCGGGAGACGCTCCAGTCGCGGCGCTCCCGCACGTCGGCCGCGTTGGCCTCGGGTGTGAAGGCACCTTCCAGCCGGCCCTCCACGATGCGCAGGAGGGCCGCCGAACAGTGCGCGAGCACCTCGCGCACCGTCCAGCCCGGGCAGGCGGTGCGGCGCTCGTACTCGCCGTCGGCCGTACGCCGCAGCAGCGGCAGCAGGGCGTCCCGTTCGGTCAGCAGCAGCCGGTGCGGCAGCCAGGGATCTCTCGTCTCGGTCATCGGTGTCAGTAGCGGTAGTGGTCGGGCTTGTACGGGCCCTCCACGGGGACGCCGATGTAGGCGGCCTGCTCCGGGCGCAGCACGGTCAGCTTCGCCCCCAGCGCCTCCAGATGGAGACGGGCGACCTTCTCGTCCAGGTGCTTGGGCAGCACGTACACCCCCACCGGATAGGCGTCCGGCTTGGTGAACAGCTCGATCTGGGCGATGGTCTGGTTGGCGAAGGAGTTCGACATCACGAACGAGGGGTGCCCGGTGGCGTTGCCCAGGTTCAGCAGCCGTCCCTCGGACAGCACGATGATCGACTTGCCGTCCGGGAAGGTCCAGGTGTGCACCTGCGGCTTGACCTCGTCCTTGACGATGCCGGGAACCGCCGCCAGACCGGCCATGTCGATCTCGTTGTCGAAGTGGCCGATGTTGCCCACGATCGCCTGGTGCTTCATCCGCGCCATGTGCCCGGCGAGGATGATGTCCTTGTTGCCGGTGGTGGTCACGAAGATGTCGGCGGTCTCCACCACGTCCTCCAGGGTGGCGACCTGGTAGCCGTCCATCGCCGCCTGCAGCGCGCAGATCGGGTCGATCTCGGTGACGATCACCCGCGCGCCCTGGCCGCGCAGCGACTCCGCGCACCCCTTGCCCACGTCCCCGTAGCCGCACACCACGGCCACCTTGCCGCCGATGAGAGTGTCGGTGGCGCGGTTGATCCCGTCGATCAGCGAGTGGCGGCAGCCGTACTTGTTGTCGAACTTCGACTTGGTCACCGAGTCGTTGACGTTGATCGCCGGGAAGAGCAGCACGCCGTCTCGCTGCATCTCGTACAGCCGGTGCACCCCGGTGGTGGTCTCCTCCGTCACCCCGCGGATCTCGGAGGCCAGCTGCGTCCACTTGCCCGGCCGCTCGGCCAGGGTGCGGGCCAGCAGGCCCAGGATGACCGCGTGCTCCTCGGACTCGGCCGTGGAGACGTCCGGCACCGCGCCGGCCTTCTCGTACTCCACCCCCTTGTGCACCAGCAGCGTGGCGTCACCGCCGTCGTCCAGGATCATGTTCGGCCCGCCGGTGGGCGCGTCCGGCCAGGTCAGCGCCTGCTCGGTGCACCACCAGTACTCTTCCAGCGTCTCGCCCTTCCAGGCGAAGACCGGCACGCCCCGCGGGTCGTCGGGGGTGCCGTCGGGGCCGACGGCGACGGCGGCGGCGGCGTGGTCCTGGGTGGAGAAGATGTTGCAGGAGGCCCAGCGCACCCGGGCGCCCAGCGCCACCAGGGTCTCGATCAGCACGGCCGTCTGCACCGTCATGTGCAGCGACCCGGTGATCCGCGCCCCGGCCAGCGGCCGGGAAGCGGCGTACTCGCGGCGGATCGCCATCAGGCCGGGCATCTCGTGCTCGGCCAGCGTGATCTCCTTGCGGCCGAACGCCGCCAGGGACAGGTCCGCCACCTTGAAGTCAGTGAAGTCAGCGGTGGGATGCGAGGGCATGCCGGGTACTCCTTGGGGTCTGTGTGCTCTGGATGCTGCTCTGGTTGCTGCCGTGGATGTTGTGATGGATGTCGAGGGTGGCGGTGGAGCGGTTGAGGGTGATGTAGTGCAGCCCGGGTGCGCCTTCGGCCAGCAGGCGTTCGGCCATGGCGGTGGCGTGGTCGACGCCGATGCGGTGGCCGGCGGCCGGGTTGCCGCGGGCGGCCTCCAGACGGCGGGCCAGGTCCTCGGGGAAGGCCGCGCCCGACAGTTCGGCGAAGCGGGCGATCTGCCGGGCGTCGGTGGCGGGCATGATCTCGGGGATGATCGGGGTGTCGCAGCCGACGGCGGTCACCTTGTCGCGCAGCCGCAGGTAGTCCTCGACGTGGAAGAACATCTGCGTGATGGCGTAGTCGGCGCCGGCCTTGCACTTGGCGACGAAGTGGCGGATGTCGCTGTCCCAGTCGGGCGATCGGGGGTGTTTTTCGGGGAAGGCGGCCACCCCGACGCTGAAGTCGCCCATCTCCTTGACCAGGGAGACCAGTTGGTGGGCGTGGGTGAAGCCCTGCGGGTGCGGGGTCCAGGGCGCGCCCGGGTCGCCGGGCGGGTCGCCGCGCAGGGCGAGCACGTCGCGCACTCCCGCGTCGGCGTACCGGCCGATGATGTTGCGCAGCTCGGCGACCGAGTGGCCGACGGCGGTGAGGTGGGCGACCGGCCGCAGCGTGGTCTCGGCCGCGATCCGCTCGGTGACGGCGACGGTGCGGTCCCGGGAGGATCCGCCGGCGCCGTAGGTGACCGAGACGAACGTCGGGCGCAGCGCCTCGATACGGCGGACGGCGTCCCACAGGGTACGCTCGCCCGCCTCGGTCCTGGGCGGGAAGAACTCGAACGAGTACGAGCGCTCCCCCGCGGCCAGGATCTCGCGCAGTGTTCTCGTGGTCGTCATGCCCGGCCGCCTCCGGCGTTGAAGTATTTGGCCTCGGGGTGGTGCAGAACGATGGCGTCGGTGGACTGCTCGGGATGGAGCTGGAACTCCTCGGACAGCTTCACCCCGATCCGCTCGGGCTGGAGCAGCTCGGCGATCTTGGCGCGGTCCTCCAGGTCCGGGCAGGCCCCGTACCCCAGCGAGAAGCGGGCGCCGCGGTACTTCAGGGCGAACATGTCCTCGATCGCGTCGGGGTCGTCGCCGGCGAAACCGAGCTCGGCGCG
>NZ_JAKMAY010000095.1:16884-17741 GCF_022015835.1 Streptomyces sp. ICN903
GTCCACCAGTGGCAGCCGAGGGCGTAGCCCCTCCGGTGGCGGCTGGACAAGCGGAGCCTGCGGATGGCGCTGTCGCGGTAGGCGTCCGAGGCGAACAGGTCGGCGGTGGCCTCCCCGATGCGGGAGCCGACGGTGACCACCTGCAAGCCCACCACGTCCGTCTCGCCGGACTCCTTGGGGCGGAAGAAGTCCGCCAGGCACAGCCTGCGCCCGCGGCGCTGGCGGGGGAAGGTGAACCGGCACCGCTCGGATCCGTCCTCGGCCAGCACCACCAGGTCGTCGCCCTCGGAGTGGCAGGGGAAGTAGCCGTAGACCACCGCGGCCTCCAGCAGGTTCTCGGTGTGCAGCCGCTCCAGCCAGCCCCGCAGCCGGGGGCGGCCCTCGCGCTCGACCAGTTCCTCGTAACCGGGCCCGTCCCCGGTGCGCGGCGCCTTCAGCCCCCACTGGCCCTTGAACAGCGCGCCCTCGTCCAGCCAGGACGCGTACTCCCGGAGCGGAATGCCCTTGACCACCCGCGTACCGAAGAACGGCGGGGCGGGCACCGGGTTGTCGGTCGCCACGTCCGAGCGCACCGGGCCGGCCTCGGCCGGCTCGGCGACCTGCGCACTCGCGGCCGGCCTCACCCTGCGCTGCCGCAGCTCCGGCAGCTTCGCACCCGGCACTCCGCGCTTGACGCCGATCAGCGCGTCCATCAGCCGCAGCCCCTCGAAGGCGTCGCGGGCGTAGCGGACCTCGCCCTCGTAGAGGGCGTGCAGGTCCTGCTCGACGTAGGCGCGGGTCAGCGCGGCCCCGCCCAGGATCACCGGATACTTCGCGGCCAGATCGCGGGCGTTGAGCTCCTGCAGGTTCTCCTTCAT
>NZ_JAKMAY010000095.1:17751-18331 GCF_022015835.1 Streptomyces sp. ICN903
TACTTCCTCTTGGACGTCCTCGAGTTGCGGGCGCTAGACCGGCGCTTCATAGGCCACTAGGACCCGCCCCGCGCCCCGCCCAGGATCACCGGATACTTCGCGGCCAGATCGCGGGCGTTGAGCTCCTGCAGGTTCTCCTTCATGATCACTGTGGACTTCACCAGCAGCCCGGACATGCCGATCACGTCCGCCCGGTGCTCCTCGGCCGCCTCCACGATCGCCGAGACCGGCTGCTTGATCCCGAGGTTGACCACGTTGTAGCCGTTGTTGGACAGGATGATGTCGACCAGGTTCTTGCCGATGTCGTGCACGTCTCCGCGCACCGTGGCCAAAACGATCGTGCCCTTGCCCTCGGCGCCCTCGACCTTCTCCATGTGGGGCTCCAGATAGGCGACGGCCGTCTTCATCACCTCGGCCGACTGCAGCACGAACGGCAGCTGCATCTGCCCGGAGCCGAACAGCTCCCCGACCACCTTCATGCCCGCCAGCAGGGTGTCGTTGACGATGTCCAGGGCCGGACGCTCGGCCAGGGCCTCGTCCAGGTCGGCCTCCAGACCGTTGCGCTCCCCGTCGATGATCC
>NZ_JAKMAY010000096.1:0-7334 GCF_022015835.1 Streptomyces sp. ICN903
GCTGCCCGGGGCCGGGACGGCCGGGGGCGCCGAAGCCCCCGCCCGCGGGACCGCCCGCAGGGCCGCCCGCGGCAGGACCGCCTGCCGCGGGGCCGCCGGGAAGCGCGGCGCGCGAGGAGGGGCCGCCCTGGACCTGGTTGCGGGTGGGCAGCGCACCGAGTCGGCTGGTACCGGCCGGCGCGCCGCCGCCCTGCGGCTCGCGCCGGAGCGTGGCGGACGGGCCGGAGCCCTGGCCGCCGTCGCCGGAGGACTTCTTCTGCTGGCCGTTCTGCTGACCGCCGCGCTGGGTGACGTCGACCGGGAGCATGACCAGCGCGGTCGTGCCGCCGGAGTCGGAGGGGCGCAGCTGGATGCGGATGCCGTGCCGCAGGGACAGGCGGCCGACCACGAACAGACCCATGCGGCGGGAGACCGAGACGTCGACCGTCGGCGGGTTGGCGAGTCGCTCGTTGATGGCCGCGAGGTCCTCGGGCGACAGCCCGATGCCGGTGTCGTGGATCTCGACCAGCACCCGGCCGTCGGGCAGCGCGTGGCCGGTGACCTTGACCTTGGTCTGCGGCGAGGAGAACGAGGTGGCGTTCTCCAGCAGCTCGGCCAGCAGGTGCACCAGGTCGTTGACGACCCGGCCCGCGACCTCGGTGGTGGGTACGGCGCTCAGTTCGATGCGCTCGTACTGCTCCACCTCGGACGCGGCGGCGCGCAGCACGTCCACCAGCGGCACCGGGCGGGTCCAGCGGCGGCCGGGCTCCTCACCCGCGAGGACCAGCAGGTTCTCGCCGTTGCGGCGCATACGGGTCGCCAGGTGGTCCAGCTTGAACAGGGAGGAGAGCTGGTCCGGGTCTGCCTCGCGGGACTCCAGTTCGGAGATGAGCGAGAGCTGGCGCTGGATCAGGCCCTGGCTGCGGCGCGAGAGGTTGGTGAACATCGCGTTGACGTTCCCCCGCAGCAGCGCCTGCTCGGCGGCGAGCCGGACGGCCTCGCTGTGCACGTCGTCGAACGCCGCGGCCACCCGGCCGATCTCGTCGCGGCTGTGGACGCCGACGGACTCCACGGAGGTGTCGACGTCCTGCGGGTCGGCCTCGGAGAGCTGCTTGACCAGCTCGGGCAGACGGCGGTGGGCCACGTCCTGCGCGGTGTCCTGCAGCCGGCGCAGCGAGCGGATCATGGAGCGGGCCACGACGAACGCGCCGACCAGCGAGATGCCGAGCACGAGCAGCACCAGGACGCCGTTGAAGAGGGCCGACTGCTGGGCCTCGGCCCGCAGCGTACGGGCCTGCTCGTCCATCTGCGTGAGCAGTGAGGCCTCGATCTTCCGCATCTGCTCGATCTTGACCTGGTCCTGGTCGAACCAGTCCAGGTAGGAACGGTTCTCGCGCGAGATGCCCTTGGGATCCTTCACCACGCGCTCGGCGTACTCGTCGGCCGAGGTGATGTTGACGATGCCCTCGTCGAGCGGCTTGGTGAGCTCGGCCGCCTCGTTGTTGCCGTAGATGTCGTCGAAGCGCTTACGGGCCGCGCTCTCGCTCTCCCAGGCCGTCCTGATGTACAGGTGGTCGTTGTCCGACAGCTTGGGGCCGTCCTCGCGGGCCAGGCCGGCGCTGATGATCGCCCGCTGCATGGAGGCGTACTCCTTGGCGGAGGAGAACGCCGCCAGCGCACGGGTGCTCTGGATCATCTCCGGGTTGCTGGTGGCCTGCGCCATGTCCTGGGACAGGCTCAGCAGCGACTCGATCAGCTGGTTGTAGTCGTTGACCGTCTGCGAGATGTTGTCCGGGTTGTCGTACGCCCGCTCCCGGATGGTCTTGAGCCGGTTCAGCTGCCGGGTGATGTCCGTGATCGTGGCGCGGACGCCGGAGAGGAGTCCGGCGTCGGCCTCCTCGAGCGCGGGGGTGGCGTCGAAGAACGCCGCCTTGACCTGGTCGGTCTCCTCACGGGGGCCGACGACCGCGTCGTCCTTGGGGTTGCCGGTGCCGGTCAGGGGGCCGGCCGAGCGGTCCCGCTCCTCCTGGAGCGCCGTCGCCAGCTCGGTGGCGCGCTCGGTCATCTCCGTGAGGAGCTTCATGTTGTCGAGCTGATCGACCTCGGCGAGCGAGTTGTTGATGCTCAGCGCGCCCAGCGAGGTGGCCGTGACGACCGGAAGGGCCAGCAGCGAGACCAGGCGGGTGCTGATGCGCCAGTTGCGCAGGGCAAGGCGGGAGCCCGTGGCACTGGGCTCCTTGGGCTTCGGGGCACCCTCGGCCTCGCCGTCCGGTCGCGCCTTCGCGCGCTTGCCCTTGTCGGCGTCGAGGGCCTGCTCCCGGCCACTGCTCTCCTGGGCGCGCTGTGGTGAGGAGCCGCGGTCGGTCGCACCGCGCAGCTCCGGGTCCCCCACAGCGCTGCCATCCCTCTTGAAACGTCCCTGCACTAGCGTCGCAACCTCTGGACCAGGCGTCCCCCCGCGAACGGCGGAACGGTATCGAGTCGGGAAGGTCCGAGGACCCCCCTGACGGTCGTGAGTGACCGGCGCGCCCCCAAGTCCCCGCCGCGCGGCGCTCCTCTGCGCCCCCTTGCGCGCCGGGTCGTCTCCTGCGGCGGTCCGTGGAATTCCAGCACAGTGCCGGATCTCCAACAAGGTCCGTGGATAAGGCTGTGACATGCGTGACGCTACGCAGACACTCCGTGGCGGAGGGTGTAGACGCATACGGCGCATCACGGACTTTTGGCAGCTGACGCCACACGTGAGCCGCTACAGTGCCCACTGCCCCGGTAGTGACACCAGAGGGTGCATCATCCGCTTTGGGGAGCGTATGTCCGTTTGGATGGCCGATTCAGACGGTCCGCTATGCGGCTTTTGCCCGCCGTTTCGTGAGTAAGATCACAGGCGGATCGTTATAAGAGTCACCCCTGGAGGGGAAAGAGGCCCCTTACGCTCAGCTTTACACAAGGCATGTAAACGACAAGAAGGCGAACGAGGCAGACCCGGTGAAGACGACGATGATCACGCGCAGTGTCGCCAATCCGCAGCGCACCACCCTGGCCCACCTCAAGGACGCCGACGAGCTGACGGTCGTCCGGGCCGAGCGCGCGGAGAGCGCCGGAGACCTTCCGGCCCAGACCGCCAACCCGCGCCGGACCGTCCTGATGGACGCCCCCGTCGGCTGACCGGCTCCGCGACGACGGACCTCGCCGGCCCCCGTACACCCGAGGTGTACGGGGGCCGGTCCGTGTGGTCCGAGTGAGGGGCCGGTTCGCACGGCCTCGGTGGCCGGGCTCCTCCCGGACCCTCCCGCTCTTCTGCCGGTCGGCCCTGCGGGCCTCAGCCCTGCCAGCTGTGGGGGGCCCGGAAACCGGAGGTGCGCTCAAGTCGGCGCCAGGGCGCGGTGCTGCGGCGCGGACGGGAGGCGACGGGGCCGGACCCGTGGGCGGCGGCGCGGGCCAGGAGCAGGGCGGTGACCGCGGCGAGTTCCTCCTCGCTGGCGTGGCCCTTCTCCACACGGACCACGTCGGCGACAGCGGTGGCGGTGGTGGTGGCGGCGGAAGTGTTCAAGGGGCTGGTCCTCACAGGTGTCACTGGGGCGGGTTGCCGTGCTTGCGCGCGGGCAGGTCGGCGTGCTTGGTGCGGAGCATGGCCAGGGCGCCGATGAGGACGGAGCGCGTCTCGGCGGGGTCGATGACGTCGTCGACCAGGCCGCGCTCCGCGGCGTAGTAGGGATGCATCAGCTCGGACTTGTACTCCTTGACCAGCTCCGCCCGGGTGGCCTCGGGGTCGTCGGAGGCGGCGATCTGCCGCCGGAAGATCACGCCCGCCGCGCCCTCGGCGCCCATCACCGCGATCTCGTTGGTCGGCCAGGCGTAGGTCAGGTCGGCCCCGATGGACTGGGAGTCCATGACGATGTACGCGCCGCCGTAGGCCTTGCGCAGTACCAGCGAGATCCGCGGCACGGTGGCGTTGCAGTACGCGTACAGCAGCTTGGCGCCGTGCCGGATGATCCCTCCGTGCTCCTGGTCCACCCCGGGCAGGAAGCCGGGCACGTCCAGCAGGGTGAGGATGGGGATGTTGAACGCGTCGCACATCTGCACGAAGCGGGCGGCCTTCTCGGAGGCGTGGATGTCCAGCACGCCGGCGAGCTGCTGGGGCTGGTTGGCGACGATCCCCACCACCTGCCCGTCCATCCGGGCCAGTGCGCAGATGATGTTGGTGGCCCAGCGCTCGTGGACCTCCAGCATCTCGCCGTCGTCGACGATCTCCTCGATCACCGCGCGCATGTCGTAGGGGCGGTTGCCGTCGGCCGGCACCAGGTCGTACAGCACCTCGCCGCGCCGGTCGGCCGGATCGGCGCACTCGGTACGCGGCGGGTTCTCCCGGTTGTTGGACGGCAGCAGGGACAGCAGGTAGCGGACCTCCTCCAGGCAGGTGGTCTCGTCGTCGTAGGCGAAGTGCGCCACGCCGGAGGTCGCGGCGTGCACGTCGGCGCCGCCCAGCCCGTTCTGGCTCACCTGCGCACCGGTGACCGCCTGGACGACGTCGGGGCCGGTGATGAACATCTGCGAGGTGTCGCGGACCATGAACACGAAGTCGGTCAGCGCCGGGGAGTAGGCCGCCCCGCCCGCGCACGGGCCCAGCATCACCGAGATCTGCGGGATGACGCCGGAGGCCTTGGTGTTGCGCTGGAAGATGCCGCCGTAGCCGGCCAGGGCCACCACGCCCTCCTGGATGCGCGCGCCGGCCCCGTCGTTGAGGGAGACCAGCGGCGCACCGGCTGCGATGGCCATGTCCATGATCTTGTGGATCTTGGCCGCGTGGGCCTCGCCCAGCGCCCCGCCGAAGATCCGGAAGTCGTGGGCGTAGACGAAGACGGTCCGGCCCTCGACCGTCCCCCAGCCGGTGATCACCCCGTCGGTGTACGGCTTCCTGTCCTCCAGGCCGAAGCCGGTGGCGCGGTGCCGGCGCAGCGGCTCCACTTCCTGGAACGACCCCTCGTCCAGCAGCAGTTCGATCCGCTCGCGCGCGGTCAGCTTGCCCTTGGCGTGCTGGGCCTCGGTGGCCCGCTCGCTCGGACCGCGCCGAACCTGCTCACGGATGGCGTGCAGCTCCGCCACACGGCCACGGGCGTCACTCGCCGCGAGCGGCGTCTGGGACAGATCGGTCATGTTCAGACCCTACGAAACCGCCGCGCTGTTCGCCGTCGTCGGATTCGTACAGTCTCAGCCCTCGATTCATGGCCACGCTGGACAGAACCATGCCTTTGACGCCGCTACACCAGGGAGGATCCCCAGTTTCCCCGGGCGCGGACTGTGGGATCCCCACAGTCCGCGCCGAAGAGGCGTTCAGGCCTGGGTGGGCGTGTCGTGACGGCCGGTCAGCCCTGGGGCTCGACGCCTGCGCGCAGCAGACCGTAGGTGTAGGCGTCGACGAGGGCCTGCCAGGAGGCGGCGATGACGTTGTCGGCCACCCCGACGGTGGACCACTCGCCCCCGCCGTCCCCGGTGGACACCAGCACCCGCGTGGTGGACTCCGTGCCGTGGGTGCCCGCCAGGATGCGGACCTTGTAGTCCACCAGCTCCATCTGGGCGAGCTCGGGGTAGATCCGCTCCAGCGCCAGCCGAAGGGCCCGGTCCAGAGCGTTGACGGGGCCGTTCCCCTCGGCGGTGGAGACGATGCGCTCGCCCTTGGCCCACAGCTTCACGGTCGCCTCGTTGGCGTGGGAGCCGTCGGGGCGGTTCTCCACGATGGCGCGCCAGGACTCGGTGGTGAAGAAGCTCCGGGGGCCCTCCTGCGCCCCGCCCCGCAGCAGTTCCTCCCGCAGCAGCAGCTCGAAGGAGGCGTCGGCGGCCTCGTAGCTGTAACCGCGCAGTTCGCGCTCCTTGACGCGCTCCACGATCCGGCCGACCAGCTCGCGGTCGCCGCTCAGATCGATCCCCAGCTCTTGGCCCTTGAGCTCGATGGAGGCCCGGCCGGCCATGTCGGAGACCAGCATCCGCAGGCGGTTGCCGACCAGTTCGGGGTCGATGTGCTGGTAGAGGTCGGGGTCCACCTTGATGGCGGAGGCGTGCAGTCCGGCCTTGTGGGCGAACGCGGAGACGCCCACGTACGGCTGGTGGGTGGAGGGCGTGAGGTTGACGACCTCGGCGATGGCGTGGGAGATCCGCGTCATCTCGCGCAGCGCGCCCTCGGGCAGGACCTTCATGCCGTACTTGAGCTGGAGGGCGGCGACCACCGAGAAGAGGTTGGCGTTGCCCACGCGCTCGCCGTAGCCGTTGGCGGTGCACTGCACATGGGTGGCGCCGGCGTCCACGGCGGCCAGGGTGTTGGCCACCGCGCAGCCGGTGTCGTCCTGGGCGTGGATGCCCAGGCGCGCGCCGGTGTCGGTGTGCACCGTCCGCACCACGGCCTGGATCTGGGCGGGGAGCATGCCGCCGTTGGTGTCGCACAGCACGACCACGTCGGCGCCGGCCTCGTACGCGGTGCGTACGACCCGCTTGGCGTACTCGGGATTGGCCTGGTACCCGTCGAAGAAGTGCTCGCAGTCGACGAAGACCCGCCGGCCCTGCTCGCGCAGGTGCTCCACCGTGTCGCGGACCATCGCCAGGTTCTCCTCCAGCGTGGTGCGCAGCGCCAGCTCGACATGGCGGTCGTGCGCCTTGGCGACGATGGTGACCACCGGCGCCCGCGAGTCGACCAGCGCCCTCACCTGCGGGTCCTCGGCGGCTGCGACGCCCGCCCTGCGGGTGGCGCCGAACGCGACGAGCCGGGCGTGGCGGAAGTCGATCTCCTCACGGGCTCGCCGGAAGAACTCGGTGTCCCGGGGGTTGGCACCGGGCCAGCCGCCCTCGATGAAGCCGACACCGAAGTCGTCCAGGTGGCGGGCGATGGTCAGCTTGTCCGCGACGGAGAGGTTGATCCCCTCCCGCTGTGCCCCGTCGCGGAGCGTGGTGTCGAAGACGTGGAACGCGTCGCCGGGGGACGCATCCCCCGGCTGCCGGGAGGCCGCGGCGTCGGTCATGCTGGTCTGGCTCCTGTCGATGGATGTAGGTCCGGAATGCTTGGCCCTACTTGTCCCCATCATCCCTCACGCCCTCGTTCCGGCCGGGTGGTGCCGGAAAACGAAAAGACCCCTCGCGGGTGCGAGAGGTCTGCGCGCGGGTCTGGGACACGGTGTCCGCCACCGCACCGGGTGTGTGCGTAGGCGGTCACTGCGGACCGGCGCGCCTGCTGCCGATAATCATGGCGAGGTGAGGCACGGGCACAGTCTGGCACGGATCCGCTCCGCGGATCGGGCGGTCTCACGATGTGGTCGCCGCGGTCCGCGGGAGCGGACGGCGGGACGGGGACGGACGGCGGGACGGGGGCGGAC
>NZ_JAKMAY010000096.1:7344-18328 GCF_022015835.1 Streptomyces sp. ICN903
AAGCGGGACGGGAGGGCCGGGACGCTCTCGGTCCTCCCGCCACCGCCGGGCCGGGCTCAGGCCAGCTTGTGCATCCAGCCGTGCGTGTCCCGCGCGCGGCCGGTCTGGACCGCCAGCAGTGCCTCGCGCAGCTCCATCGTGATCCCGCCCGGCTCCCCGTCGCCCACCGTCCAGTCCCCGGCGGCGGACTTCACCGTGCCGACCGGTGTGATGACGGCCGCGGTGCCGCAGGCGAAGACCTCGGTGATCGAGCCGTCGGCGTTGCCCTCGCGCCAGTCGTCGACGGAGATGCGGGCCTCCTCGGTGCGGTAGCCCAGGTCGGAGGCGATCGTCAGCAGGGAGTCGCGGGTGATGCCCGGCAGCAGGGTGCCGGTCAGCCTGGGCGTGACGATGGTGGCGTCCTTGCCCGACCCCTTCACGAAGTACAGGTTCATGCCGCCCATCTCCTCGATCCAGCGGCGCTCACCGGCGTCCAGCCAGACCACCTGGTCGCAGCCGTGCTCGGCGGCCTCGGCCTGGGCGACGAGGGAGGCCGCGTAGTTGCCGCCGGTCTTGGCCTCGCCCGTGCCGCCGGGGGCGGCGCGCACGTACTCCTGCGACAGCCAGACCGAGACGGGCTTGACGCCGCGCGGGAAGTAGGCGCCCGCGGGCGAGGCGATCACCACGAACAGGTACTCGTTCGCGGGCTTGACGCCGAGCCCGACCTCCGCGGCGAACATGAAGGGGCGCAGGTACAGCGACTGCTCGCCCTTGCCGGGCACCCACGCCCTGTCCTGCTGCACCAGCAGGTCGCACGCCTCGACGAAGGTCTCCACCGGCAGCTCCGGCATCGCCAGCCGGCGCGCGGAGCGCTGGAAGCGCCGGGCGTTGGCGTCCGGGCGGAAGACGGCGACCGAGCCGTCGGGCTGGCGGTACGCCTTGAGCCCCTCGAAGATCGTCTGGGCGTAGTGCAGCGTCATGTTCGCCGGGTCCATCTGGAACGGGGCGTACGGCTGGAGCTGCGCGTCGTGCCAGCCTCGGCCCTCGGTCCACCGGATGGTGACCATGTGGTCGGTGAAGTGCCGGCCGAAACCGGGGTCGGCGAGCACCGCCTCGCGCTCCGCGGCGGGCAGTAGCTGCGCGGAGGGCTTGAGGTCGAATTCGATACGGGGCGTCGTCATGGTGAGCGCGTCCTTCACTGGGTGTCGTGGTGGACCGCGCTCCCGTCGCCCCGGTCGGTACTAGGACGTCCGAGCTTCCCTGCGTACAGCGGCCCCGTGTCCGATTATCGGGGGCAGCAGACCGCATGGGGTCACGGGTGGGCGGTCCTGGTGGTAGATGTTCGCACCCAACCGCCGAGTAGCCCAGCGGCCGGGCGCCTGCAGCCCGGCCGGACGGAGCGTACGGCCGGGCGTCAGCCGGCTACTCGCGCCGCGAGGGCATCGCCGATCTCGTCGGTGGTGCGGGGCGCGGAGCGCTCCGCGAGGTCGGCCGAGACCGCCTCCTCGATGCGGGCCGCCTCGGGGTCGAGGCCCAGGTGCCGCAGCATCAGCGCGACGGAGAGGATCGTCGCGGTGGGGTCGGCCTTGCCGGTGCCGGCGATGTCGGGCGCGGAGCCGTGGACCGGCTCGAACATCGACGGGAAGGCGCCTGTGGGGTTGATGTTCCCGGAGGCGGCCAGCCCGATGCCGCCGGTGACGGCGGCGGCGAGGTCGGTGAGGATGTCGCCGAAGAGGTTGTCGGTGACGATCACGTCGAAGCGCTCGGGCTGGGTGACGAAGAAGATCGTCGCGGCGTCCACGTGCAGGTAGTCGGTGGTGACCTCGGGGTACTCCTCGCCGACCCGGTCGAAGGTGTTCTTCCACAGGTGGCCGGCGTGCACCAGGACGTTGTTCTTGTGGACCAGCGTGAGCTTCCTGCGCGGCCGGGCCTTGGCCCGCTCGTAGGCGTCCCGCACCACGCGCTCCACGCCGTAGGCGGTGTTCACGCTGACCTCGGTGGCCACCTCGGCCGGGGTGCCGGTGCGCAGGGAGCCGCCGTTGCCGGTGTACGGACCCTCGGTGCCCTCCCTGACGACGACGAAGTCGATGTCGGGGCGGCCCGCGAGCGGGGTCGCGGTGTTCGGGAAGAGCTTGGACGGGCGCAGGTTGACGTAGTGGTCGAAGGCGAAGCGCAGCTTGAGCAGCAGCCCGCGCTCCAGCACCCCGGAGGGGACCGAGGGGTCGCCGATCGCGCCGAGCAGGATGGCGTCGTGCCCCTTGAGCCGCTCCAGCTCCGCGTCCGGGAGGGTCTCCCCCGTGGCGTGCCAGCGCTTCGCGCCGAGGTCGTACTCCCGTGTCCGCAGCTTCGCGTCCTGCGGAAGGACCGCGGACAGGACCTTCAGGCCCTGGGCCACGACTTCCCGGCCGATGCCGTCACCGGGGATCACTGCGAGGTCGATGCTGCGAGACATGGGAGGGACCATACCGCTCGTCCCAGGGGATGACACGCACTGTCCGCGATGCGGACCGGACGCTCCAGTGCCGCACGAGCACCGCCGCACCGCCGCACGAGCCGCGGCCGGGACTCTCGGCCCGGCGACGGCTCGTACGGCGGTGCGGTCCGGACGGGCGGCGGGCTCCGGCCTCAGTGGCCGGTGGCGCCGCCGTTGTCCCGGCGGTCCAGCGCCCGCTGGAGGGCCGCGGCCGCGTTGCGGCGGTCGGCGTTGTCGTGGTGGTCGCGGGCGGTGTGGCGGGGGCGGCGGCGTGCGGTCGCGTCCATGGCGAACTCCCTGAGGGGACGGAAGAACCGGAGGGTGGAAAGGGGAGGGATTCCCGAGCGCGCCGTAAGGGCGGGGGCGGCCGGTGCGGCAGGGGTCACCTGCGACGGGCACGGCGCCTCATCCGCCATTCGCTGATGGAGCGAGACGTTCGGCTTCTACCAAAGTAAGGGCTGAAAGCTGTAATGTCCCGCCGATTAGTTGGCCTTCCTACTATCTGAGACGGGACCTTCTCCGACCTGCGGTTTTACCGCTGTGACACCGCGCACTTCACTCGTTCGGGCGAAGGGTGGGCCATTGCGGGCGCGGGAGGACGGAAGATCTCTAGCGTCACTGGCGTCACCCATGTCGCACCAGTACCGCCGTACGCGCTGTACCGCGACGAAGAGCCCGCCCATACTTCAAGGAGGAGGTGCTACGCCATGACCGCTCTCACGCACGAGGCGCCCGAGGTCACCGAGGTCGACGAGACCGAGGAGGACCCCAGGCCCCACCGCGGCCCGCAGGCCCCGCCCCGGGCCGGCCTGGACGAGGCCCTGTGGCAGGCGTGGAAAACCTTGGAACTCCCCGAGGGCTTTCACGCCGAGATCGTCGAGGGGTCCATCGAAGTGTCTCCCACCGGCCGCCACTGCCACGGTCAGATCGTCAACCGCCTGCGCCGAGCCCTCGAGAGGTTTCTCGACGACGGTGACCACGTGGCCTACCAGGACATGAACGTCATCCACGAGCTGACGGCCTACGTCCCCGACCTGTTCGTCGCCCCCGAGGACGACACCGAGCACGTCACCGAGGACGGGCTGGGGCTGAAGGCGTCCTGTGTGGAGATGGCCGTCGAGGTGGTCTCCCCCGGGCACCGCGCGATCGAGCGCGACCGGGTCCACAAGCGCCGCGCGTACGCCCGCGCGGGGGTGCCGGTGTACGTCCTGATCGACGACCACGACGGCCACGGCACCGTCACCGTGCTGACCTCCCCCTCCCCCGACGAGGCCGTCTACGCCGCCGAGACCCGCGTCCCGTACGGGACGGAGGTGGCGATCCCCGACGGCGCGGCGAAGGGCTTCGTGATCGGGGAGGCGATCACCGGCCCACGCCGCGGCTCCTGACCCTCGCGCGACGGCGCCCCCGCCCGGACGGATCCGGGCGGGGGCGCCGCTCATGGCCGCTTCACGGGCCGCTGAGGGAGGTCAGCCCATGTGGGGGTAGCGGTAGTCGGTCGGCGGAATCAGGTTCTCCTTGATGGAGCGGGTGGACGTCCAGCGCATCAGGTTCTGCTTGGAGCCCGCCTTGTCGTTGGTGCCCGAGGCCCGGCCGCCGCCGAAGGGCTGCTGGCCGACGACGGCGCCGGTGGGCTTGTCGTTGATGTAGAAGTTGCCGGCGGCGTAGCGCAGCTTCTCGCAGGCGTGCGCGGCGGCGGCGCGGTCCTGGGCGATGACGCAGCCGGTCAGGCCGTACGGGGCGACCGACTCCATCTGCTCCAGCACCGCCTCGTACTCCGCGTCCTCGTAGACGTGGACGGCCAGGATCGGGCCGAAGTACTCCTGCCGGAAGACCTCGCTCGCCGGGTCGGCGCAGGTGATGACGGTCGGGCGGACGAAGTAGCCGACGCTGTCGTCGCAGCTCCCGCCGGCGACGATCTCGCAGGACGGGTCGGACTTCGCGCGCTCGATGGCGGCCTTGTTCTTGGCGAAGGCGCGCTCGTCGATGACCGCGCCCATGAAGTTCGACAGGTCGGTGACATCGCCCATGGTCAGGCCCTCGACCTCGGCCGTGAACTCCTCCTTGAAGCCGCTCTCCCAGATGGAGCGCGGCACGTAGGCGCGCGAGGCGGCCGAGCACTTCTGGCCCTGGTACTCGAAGGCGCCGCGGGTCAGCGCGGTCCTCAGCACCGCCGGGTCGGCCGAGGGGTGGGCGACGACGAAGTCCTTGCCGCCGGTCTCACCGACCAGGCGCGGGTAGGTCCGGTAGTTCTCGATGTTGTTCCCGACCGTCTTCCACAGGTACTGGAAGGTCTTCGTCGAGCCGGTGAAGTGGATGCCGGCGAGGTCGGGGTGGGTCAGCGCCACCTCCGAGACCTCCTTGCCGTCGCCGGTCAGCAGGTTGATGACGCCGTCCGGCAGCCCCGCCTCCTCCAGCAGGCGCATCAGCAGCACGGCGGCGTGGGTCTGGGTCGGGGACGGCTTCCAGATCACCGTGTTGCCCATCAGCGCCGGCGCGGTGGGGAGGTTGCCCGCGATGGCGGTGAAGTTGAAGGGCGTGATCGCGTAGACGAAGCCCTCCAGCGGGCGGTGGTCCATGCGGTTCCACACGCCCGGGGAGTTGGCGACCGGCTGCTCGGCGAGGATCTGGCGGGCGTAGTGGACGTTGAAGCGCCAGAAGTCGATCAGTTCGCAGGGGGTGTCGATCTCCGCCTGCTGCGCCGTCTTGGACTGGCCGAGCATGGTGGAGGCGGCCATCGTCTCGCGCCAGGGGCCGGCCAGCAGTTCGGCGGCCCGCAGGAAGACCGCGGCGCGGTCGTCGAAGGAGAGCGAGCGCCACATCGGGGCGGCGGCCAGCGCCGCGTCGACGGCCTCCTGCGCGTCCTGCCGGGTGGCGTGTGCGGCGGTGCCCAGCACCGCCTTGTGGTTGTGGGGCTGTACGACGTCGAAGCGTTCGCCGCCGCCGAGGCGCCGCTTCCCGCCGATGGTCATCGTCAGGTCGATCGGGTTCTCGGCCAGCTCCTTGAGCCTGGTTTCGAGACGGGCGCGCTCCGGCGTGCCGGGTGCGTAGGTGTGCACCGGCTCGTTCACCGGCGTGGGGACCTGGGTCACAGCGTCCATGAGCCGTGTCTCCTTCGAGGGTTCGGATCTGTCGTCGTACGTCGGGAGCCGTGCGCGGCCGTGGACCGCTCGGCCTCAGCCTCTGGTGGCCAGCGAGCGCAGGAAGAACGCCAGGTTGGCGGGGCGCTCGGCCAGGCGCCGCATGAAGTACCCGTACCAGTCGGTGCCGTACGGGACGTACACGCGCATCCGGTGGCCGGCGGCGGCCAGCCGGTCCTGCTCGGCGGTGCGGATGCCGTACAGCATCTGGAACTCGTACTCGTCCGGCTTGCGGCCGGCGCGGCGGGCCAGCTCCTGGGCGATGGCCACCATCCGCGGGTCGTGGGAGCCGATCATGGGGTAGCCCTCGCCCGCCATCAGGATCCGCAGGCAGCGCACGTACGCCCGGTCCACCTCGCGCTTGTCCTGGAGGGCGACGGAGGCGGGCTCCTTGTAGGCGCCCTTGACCAGCCGGACTCGGGAGCCCTCGCCGGCCAGGGCGCGGCAGTCGTCCTCGGTGCGGTACAGGTAGGACTGGAGCACCGCGCCGGTGGCGGGGAAGCGCTCGCGCAGCTTCGCCAGGATGGCCAGCGTGGAGTCGACCGTGGTGTGGTCCTCCATGTCCAGGGTGACGGTGGTGCCCGCCTCGGCGGCTGCCTCCACGACCCGCAGGGCGCCCTCGTAGGCGATGTCGTCGCCTCCCGGAAGGGCCTGTCCGAAGGCGGAGAGCTTCACCGACATCTCGGCCCGCACCCCCAGGCCGGCCTCCCGCAGCGCCTCGGCCAGGGCCAGGTAGGCGTCGCGGGCCCGCAGGGCCTCGGTGCGGTCGGTGACGTCCTCGCCCAGGTGGTCGAGGGTGACCTCCAGGCCCCGGCCGGTGAGGGAGCCGACGGTCTCCATGGCCTGGTCTAGGCGCTCTCCGGCGACGAAGCGGTCCACCACGGGGCGGGTGACCGGTGCGGCCGAGACGACGCGGCGGATGCTGTCGCTGCGCGCGGCCGCGAGAAGCACGGGACCCAGCACGGGGCACCTCCACGGGTGGTTCTCCGACGGTGTTCGAGCGGCTTGTGAGCCACCGTCGAAACTAAGGATCGCTCCGCCTTCCCGCCATCGACAGCTGTCACGCTTCCGTGGCCCGGATCTCAGACATCTGTATGACAATGGTGGTGTCCGCGGGGATGCCGCGGGCGGTGTGCGAAAGGCGGCGCGAGGCGGTGCGCGAGGACTACCAGGTGCTGATCGACGAGGTGACCGCCCTCCTCGGCACTCCCGCGACACTGGAGAACCGCGACTTCGGGCTGATCGCCTTCGGAGCCCACGAGGGGGAGGGCGACGAGGAGGACGGGGAGGACGGCGCCCTCCTGATGGACCCGGTGCGCACCCGCTCGATCCTCCGGCGCCGCTCCACCGCACGGGTGCGGGCGTGGTTCGAGAGTTTCGGTATCACCCGGGCGGTGGAGCCCGTACGGATTCCGCCGGACCCGTCGGCCGGGGTGCTGCGGGGCCGGATCTGCGTGCCGGTGCGGCACGGCGGGGTGGTGCTGGGCTACATCTGGCTGCTGGACGACGGTGCGCTGGAGCTGTCCGACCCCCGGCTGGCGGACGTACAGGCCGTCGCGCGCCGCATCGGCTCGCTGCTGGCCGACGAGTCCCGGGCGGGTGCGCGCCGGGGCGAACTGCTGTGCGCCCTCCTCACCGCGGCGCCGGGGCACCGGGCGGCTGCGGATCTCGCGGAGGCGGAACTGGCCGGGGAGCTGGGGCCGGTGGCGGCGGGGCCGCTGGCGGTGGTGGCCGTGGTTCCGTGGGAGGAGGGTGCGGAGGGCCGGTCGGCGGCGGCGCCCGGAATCCCCGGCGCGATCGCGGTGTGCGCGGTGCCGGGGACGGAGGGGCTGGCCGTGCTGGTGCGGCTGCGCACACCCGGCGCCCTCGATCCGGCCCGCACAGCCGCCGAACGGCTGCTGCGCTCGCCGCGCGCCGGGGCCACGGCGGGAATCGGCGATCCCTGCACAGGGCTGGGCCCGGTGCCCGGTGCCTGGCGGCAGGCGCTGGCCGCGGCGCGGGCGGCGCGGGCGGAGAGCAGGTTCGGGCCGGTGGCGCGGTGGGACCGGATCGGGCCGTACCGGCTGCTGGCCTCGATCGCTCGCCCCTCCGGCTCGCCGGCGGCCGGTGCGCCGGACCCGTCGGTGCGGGCGCTGCTGGAGCCCGGCCACCGGGAGATGGCCCGTACCGCCGAGGCGTTCCTGGACTGCGCGGGCCAGGCGGGCCGCACCGCGGCGCTGCTGGGCGTCCACCGGCAGACGCTGTACTACCGGCTGTCGCGGGTGGAGCAGCTCACCGGCCTCGACCTGGACGACGGCGAGGACCGGCTGCTGCTGCACATGGCGCTGAAGACGGCGCGGCTGCTGAAGGGCTGAGGGGCCGCCTCCGCGGAAGACGCCCGCCGCGGCTGCGGACCGGACGGTTCGGCGGAACGCCGCGGCCCCGGCGCGGATGTCCGTGCCGGGGCCGTGGCGGTCTCCGGATCCCTCCCGGGAGTTCACCCGGAGGAGGGATCTTCGATCAGTCCTCCAGGTTGACGTTGCGGGCCGAGGTGGCGCCGATCTCCTGAGCCATCTCGGCCATCACCGGGGCCGGGATGGGGCCGTCCACGGTGAGGGCGACCAGTGCCTCACCGCCCTCCTCGGCACGGGAGACCTGCATGCCGGCGATGTTGATGCCGGCCTCGCCCAGGATGCGGCCGACGGTGCCGACCACGCCGGGACGGTCGGCGTACCGCAGGAAGGCCATGTGCTCGGCCAGTGCCAGGTCGACGTCGTACTCGCCGACGGCGACGATCTTCTGGACGTGCTTGGGTCCGGAGAGGGTGCCCGAGACCGAGACCTCCTGGCCGTCGGCCAGGGTGCCGCGCACGGTCACCACGTTGCGGTGCTCCGGGGACTCCGAGCTGGTGGTCAGCCGGACCTCCACCCCGCGCTCCTGCGCGAACAGCGGCGCGTTGACGTAGCTGACCGTCTCGTCGACGACGTCCTCGAAGACGCCCTTGAGCGCGGAGAGTTCGAGCACCTTGACGTCGTGCTGGGTGATCTCGCCGTAGACCTCGACGTCGAGCCGGACGGCGACCTCGCCCGCCAGCGCGGTGAAGATCCGCCCCAGCCGCTCGGCCAGCGGCAGTCCGGGCCGCACGTCCTCGGCGATCACGCCGCCCTGGACGTTGACCGCGTCCGGGACCAGCTCGCCGGCGAGCGCCAGCCGCACCGAGCGGGCGACCGCGATGCCCGCCTTCTCCTGGGCCTCGCCGGTGGAGGCGCCCAGGTGCGGGGTGCACACGACGTTGTCGAAGGCGAACAGCGGGGAGTCGGTGCACGGCTCGGTGGCGTACACGTCCAGGCCCGCGCCCGCGACCCGGCCCTCCTTCAGGGCCGACAGCAGCGCCGCCTCGTCCACGATGCCGCCGCGTGCGGCGTTGACGATCCGCACGGTCGGCTTGACCTTGTGGAGCGCCTCGTCGCCGATCAGACCCAGCGTCTCGGGGGTCTTGGGCAGGTGGACGGTGATGAAGTCGGAGGTCTCCAGCAGCTCGTCCAGGGAGAGCAGCTTGACGCCCATCTGCGCGGCCCGGGCGGGCTGCACATAGGGGTCGTAGGCGACGACCCGCATGCCGAAGGCGGACATCCGCTGGGCGACCAGGACGCCGATGCGGCCGAGGCCGACGACGCCGAGGGTCTTCTCCGACAGCTCCACGCCGGTGTACTTGCTGCGCTTCCACTCGCCGTTCTTCAGGGCGGTGTTGGCCTGCGGGATGTTGCGGGCGGTGGCGACGATCAGGCCGCAGGCCAGCTCGGCCGCGGTGACGATGTTGGAGGTCGGCGCGTTGACGACCATCACGCCGGCCTTGGTGGCGGCGGAGACGTCGACGTTGTCCAGGCCGACCCCCGCGCGGGCGACGACCTTCAGCCGCCGGGCCGCGGCGATGGCCTCGGCGTCGACCTTGGTGGCGCTGCGCACCAGGATCGCGTCGACGTCGGCGATGGCGGTCAGGAGCTCGGCTCGGTCGGCCCCGTTGCAGTGCCGGATCTCGAAGTCCGGGCCGAGGGCGTCGACCGTGGCCGGGGAGAGTTCTTCGGCGATGAGTACTACGGGTTTGCTCACTTCGGTCTTCAGTCCTCACTGGTCCGTGCCGGCGGCCGCGTCCCGACGGCCGAGGGCGGTGGAGGTGGGCAGCCGCGTGGAGACGCACGACGCTGTGAGCCTGTGACGCGCTTGTGTGTGCAGTGTATCGGCGGAGGGGCGGCCCCGGTGGCCGATCACCGGGGCCGCTCCGCCCCGTCGGCGGGCCGCGGCGTCCACCTGCGGGCGGGTCGGGCGGCGCCGGGCCGTCCGCGACGGCCCGGCGGTCCGCTCAGTTCTCGTCGTCGACCCAGCTCATGAGCTTGCGCAGCTCACGGCCGGTGGTCTCCAGCAGGTGGTCGCCGTCGGCCTTCTTGTACTCGTTGTACTTGGGCAGGCCGGCGTTGTACTCGGCCATCCAGTTCCTGGCGAAGGTGCCGTCCTGGATCTCGGCCAGGACCTTCTTCATCTCGGCCTTGGTGTTCTCGTTGATGATCCGCGGGCCGGTGACGTAGTCGCCCCACTCGGCGGTCTCGGAGACCGACCAGCGCATCTTCCCCAGGCCGCCCTCGTACATCAGGTCCACGATCAGCTTCAGCTCGTGGAGGCACTCGAAGTATGCGATCTCGGGCTGGTAGCCGGCCTCGACCAGGGTCTCGAAGCCCGCCTTGACCAGGGCCGAGGCGCCGCCGCACAGCACGGCCTGCTCACCGAACAGGTCGGTCTCGGTCTCCTCGGTGAAGGTGGTCTTGATGACGCCGGCGCGGGTGCCGCCGATGCCCTTGGCGTAGGACAGGGCCAGCTGGAAGGCGCCGCCGGTGGCGTCCTGCTCGACGGCCGCGATGCAGGGGACGCCGCGGCCCTCCTCGAACTGGCGGCGGACCAGGTGGCCCGGACCCTTGGGGGCGACCATGCAGACGTCCACACCGGCCGGGGGCTTGATGAAGCCGAAGCGGATGTTGAAGCCGTGGCCGAAGAAGAGGGCGTCGCCGTCCTTGAGGTTCGGGGCGATGGACTCCTCGTAGACCTTGGCCTGGATCGGGTCCGGCACCAGGACCATGATCACGTCGGCCTCGGCGGAGGCCTCCGCCGGGGTGACCACGCGCAGCCCCTGCTCCTCGGCCTTGGCCCGGGACTTGGAGCCCTCGGGGAGACCGACGCGGACGTCGACGCCCGAGTCGCGCAGGGACAGGGCGTGGGCGTGGCCCTGGCTGCCGTAACCGAGAACCGCGACCTTGCGGCCCTGGATGATGGACAGGTCGGCGTCGTCGTCGTAGAACAGCTCGGCCACTTGGGATATCTCCTTGTTGTTCTTGCCGCACCGGCGGTCTCGCCGTACGGGTCG
>NZ_JAKMAY010000097.1:0-18267 GCF_022015835.1 Streptomyces sp. ICN903
CGCAGGGAGAGCACGGGGGCCACGCAGGCGTCGGTGCCGTCGAAGACCTCCGTCCACTCCTGGCGGGTGCGGGTGCGGAATCGGGCGGCGACGGCCCGGCGCAGCCCGTCCCAGCGGGCGGGGTCGTCGCGGTCGGCCGCGGTCTGCTCGTCCAGGCCGAGCAGGCGGGCGAACTCGTCGTAGAACGGCCGCTCCAGCGCGCCGACCGCCATCCAGCCGCCGTCGGCGGTCTCGTAGACGCCGTAGAAGGGGCAGCCGCCGTCCAGCAGGTTGGCGCCCCGGCGGTCCTGCCAGGCTCCGGCGGCCAGCATGCCGTGGATCATCGCCGTGAGGTGGCTGGTGCCGTCCACGATGGCGGCGTCCACGACCTGTCCGCCGCCGCCCTCTGCGCGGGCGTGGTGGAGGGCGGCGAGGACGCCGACGACGAGGTAGAGGGAGCCGCCGGCGTAGTCGCCCAGCAGGTTGGCGGGGATCGCGGGCGGGCCGCCGGCCGGGCCGATCATGCCCAGCGCGCCGGTGACGGCGGTGTAGCCGATGTCGTGTCCGGCGCTCGCGGCCAGGGGGCCGTCCTGGCCCCAGCCGGTCATCCGCCCGTAGACCAGCTTCGGGTTGCGGGCCAGGCACGGCCCTGGGCCGACGCCCAGGCGTTCGGCGACGCCGGGGCGCCAGCCCTCGATCAGCACGTCGGCGCGTTCGGCCAGGCCGAGTACGGCGTCGGGGCCGCCGTCGGCCTTGAGGTCGATCACCACCGAGCGCTTGTTGCGGCCGGTGACGTCGCGGGTGGGGTCGATGCCCAGGGGCTGCCCGCCGGGCCGGTCGACGCGGACGACGTCGGCGCCGAGATCGGCCAGGAGCATCCCGGCGAACGGGCCGGGGCCGATGCCCGCCAGCTCCACCACCCGCACTCCGGCCAGCGGTCCGGGGCCTGTGCCTGCCGCTGCCATCCGGTCTCCAACCGTCCGGGCCGCCGCGCCGCGACCGTATGACACCAATGATGTAACACCGGCGATGCTAAGAACACGTTCCACTTTCCACAAGCCCTCACGGGGGGCGCATGCGGAACGCTGTGCCCATGCCCTGCGCCCCGGGCCGTACCGGACCCGGCCGTACCGGGGAGCCCGTATGCCGAAGGCCTGTCCCCCGCGGGGGACAGGCCTTCGGCATACGGGACGCGGCGGCGCGCCGCCGCCCTCACCTGCGCTGCAGCAGGGAGGTGACGCGCAGGCGGCCGCTGTGGATCCACACGTCCGAGTACTCCACCGGGCGGTCGTCGGCGAGGTAGGTGACCTGCTGGAGGTACTGCACGGGGGCGCCCTCGGCCAGCGACAGGGCCTCCGCGACCTCCCCCGAGGCGGCCTCCGCGCTGAAGGTGCGGCGGGCCGAGGCGATCTTCAGACCGTAGGCTCCCTCCAGTGCCCCGAAGAGGCTGGAAGCCGTGAAGTCCACCTTCTCGATGCCGGGCGCGAGGTCGGTCCGTACGAAGTTGAACAGCAGGGCGACCGGCCCCTCCTCGGTGCTGCGCACCCGCACCAGGCGCAGCACCTGTGTGCCGGGGGCCACGTCCAGCAGGGCGGCGACCGGCCGGGGCGGGGTGATCAGGGAGCTCTCGCGCACCCTGGTGGAGGTGACGACGCCCTGGCTGGCGAAGTCCTCCGACAGGGTGCTGAGCTTCTGGGCGATGGCCGGCTCGATCACCGTGGAGGTGACGAACGTGCCGCGTCCGCGCACCTGCCGCAGCAGCCCCTCCTCGATGAGGGTCGCCAGGGCCCTGCGCACGGTGCCGCGGCTGACGCCGAACTCCTGGGCCAGCTCGGGTTCGCTCTTGAGGCGGTAGTGCGGCGGCCACTCGCCGCCGGCGATGCGCAGCCGGATGTGCTCCGAGATCTGGGCGTGGATCGCGGTGGGAACGTTGCGCCTGATGTCCGGAAGACCTCCCTCGTCGGCCGTCACGGTCACGCGTCTCCTCTCCGGTTGCGAAGTGCTCGGTCGCCGTGCCCCGCCCGCGCGGGGCGGGCGGGGCACGGCGGCGGCCGGCCGTCAGTAGCTGGTGGTCGAGTCGTCGGCGGCGTCGGTGACGATCGCCACCCCGGCGCTGGTGCCGAGCAGCGAGGCCCCGGCACGCAGGAGTTCCAGGCCCTGACGGTAGCTCTTGATGGACCCGGAGGCCTTCACCCGAACGCCGTCCCGTGCCCGGTCGACAAGGTAGCGAACACTCGTCGGATTCGCGGTCTCGATCTGCCCGCTGCTGGCGTTCTTCAGGTAGGCCGCGCCCGCCTCCATGGCCAGTTCGACGGCGGCCTCCTTCTCCGCGTCGGTGAGCAGCGGCAGCTCCAGCATGACCTTGACCGGCAGGCCCGAGGCCCGTACGACGCCGGCGATGTCCTCCCGGAACTCGTCGTACATACCGCTCTTGAGCCAGCCGATCTGCACGCCGATGTCGAGCTGCGTCGCGCCCAGGCGGGCGATCTCGGCGGCCTCGGCCGCCTTGCCCGCGCTGGTCATGACGCCGACGGTCGGGAAGTCCAGGGCCGAGGCCACCTCGATCCCGGTGCCGCGCAGCTCGGCGGCCACGACGGGGACCCAGGAGGCGGGGACCATCGCGGCGTTGAAGCCGTGGGCGACCGCTTCGCGGGCGTGGGCGACCATGTCGTCGCGGGTGGCGTCCGGGTCGATCCTGGTGTGCTGGATGTAGGGCGCCATCTCGGCCGGGCTGAGCGCCGGTTCGGCGGTGGCCGCGGCGGTGGTGTCGGACATGCGGTTGTCTCCTGTGGTGGAAGCCGTGGTGAGGGCTGTGGGGTGGCGCGGCGGTCGGGCCGCCGCGGAGGTCAGAGCTTGGACGCGTAGTGGTCCGGGACGACGACGTCCTCCCCGCCGAACCACCGGGGGACGTCGACGCCGCAGAACAGGCCGACGTTGCCCCACGGTTCGAAGGCTCCGGTGCGCACGACGACCTTGGCCCGGTGGGCCAGTTCGCCGAGCACCTCGGCGTGCGGGCGCGTGGTGAACTCCGCGCCGGCGAAGCGCTCGCGCAGCCACTGGTCCAGCCGCGGGTTGTTGGACGGGACGTCCTCGGCGCGCACCACGCCCTCGACGACCAGTTCGTCGGCGATCAGGCCGAGCACGGTCCGCAGGTCCGGCAGGTTCTCGGCGATGGCGAGGTCGATGCGGTGCGCGCCGCGGGGGACGGGGAAGCCGGCGTCCACGACCATCAGCAGGTCGGTGTGGCCGAGCGTGGCCAGGGCTCCGCTCAGTTCGGCGTTGAGGATGCCGGAGCGCTTCATGACGGTTCCTTTCCGAAGGGGTGTCAGAGGTGTGGGAGACCGGACGGGACGGGCGGATGGCAGACGGATGTCAGGCGGCCGGCACCGCTCCGGTGGCCAGGGCCATGATCGATTCCTCGGTCGCCTCCGCGGCCTCGACGGTGCCGGCCAGACGGCCTTCGCTCATCACCGCGATCCGGTCGGTCAGGGTGAGCAGTTCGGGCAGGTCCGAGGAGGAGCACAGGATCGCCAGGCCCTTCTGGGCCAGTTCGAAGAGCTGCTCGTAGATCTCGGCCTTGGCCCCGACGTCCACGCCGCGCGTGGGCTCGTCGAGGATCAGCACCCCCGGGTCGATCGCCAGCCAGCGGCCGAGCACGGCCTTCTGCTGGTTTCCGCCGGAGAGGCTGGTGATGGGCTGGCTCATGGTGGCGGTCTTGACCCGCAGCCTCCTCGCCTGCTCGGCGGCCTGCCGGTCCAGGGCCCGGCGGCGTACGAGACCGAGGCGGCTGAGCGGCCTGGTCATCAGCGCGCCGACGTTCTCGCCGACGCTCATGGTGGTCAGCAGGCCCTGGGCGCGGCGCTCGCCGGGGACGAACGCCAGGCGGCGCTCGACACTGGCGATGGGGTCGCGCCGCTCGTAGGGCCTGCCCAGCAGCTCCACCGTGCCGCCGGTCCCCTTCTCGCCGCCGAAGATGTTGTGCAGCATCTCCACCCGGCCGGAGTCGGGCAGCCCGGCCACGCCCAGGATCTCGCCGGGGCGCAGGTCGAAGGAGACACCGGTGTGCCGCCGCCCGCTCAGTTCCCGCACCCGCAGGGCGGGTTCCCCGGCGGGCCGGGCGGGGCGCTCCGCGCGGCGGGTGAGCTGCCCCAGCTCGCGGCCGACCATGGCGGCGACCGCCTGGTCGGGGGTGGTCTCGTCGCTGCGCCAGGAGGCGACGTGGGCGCCGTCCCGCAGCACCTCGATGCGGTCGGCCAGCCGGAAGACCTCGGGCATGCGGTGCGAGACGTAGAGCATGGTCGTCCCGTCCGCCTTGAGCCTGGCCATCAGCGCGAACAGCCGCTCGGCCTCGGCCGGGGTGAGCATCGCCGTCGGCTCGTCCAGGATCAGCACGCGGCAGCCCCGGGCGACGGAGCGGGCCACCACGACGAGCTGCTGGGTGGCCAGGTCCAGCGACCGCACGGGGGCGGCCGGGTCCAGCCGGAGGTCCAGTCCGGCCAGGAGTTCGGCGGTGCGCTCCAGCATCCGGCGCCGGGAGGGGAACCAGCGGCTGCCCGGCTCGACTCCGCTGAGGACGTTCTCGGCGACGCTGCGGTCGGGCAGCAGCGACAGCTCCTGGGGGACGATCGCGACGCCGTGCCGGCCGAGCATGGTGCTCGGGTCGAAGGAGGTGACCTCCTCGCCGAACACGGTGACGCCTCCGTCGCTGGGCGGCTGGAGGCCGGCCAGGATCTTGAGCAGGGTCGACTTGCCGGCGCCGTTCTCCCCGAGCAGTGCGGTGACCTCGCCCGCGGGGACGTCGAAGGAGACGTCGTCGAGGGCGCGTACCGGGCCGAAGTTGCGGGACAGGCCGCGGACCCCGACGGCCGGGGCGGTCTCGCGGGAGGCGGTGGCCGGGGCGGCCTCGCGGGAGGTGGCGGTCATCAGTCCTCCACGGTCGCTTCGTCGAGGTTGTCCTCGGTGATGAACTGGGCCCCGGTGTCCACGCCCTCGATCTCGGTGCCCTCGGTGAGGAAGTCGTGCAGCACCTTCACGGCCTGGTAGCCCTGCTCGGCGGGGTTCTGGCTGATGGTGAAGTCCAGCACTCCCTCGTCGATGTACTCGGCCGTCCGGGTGAGGAGGTCGAAGCCGCCCATGGTGATGTCACCGGCCTCGCCGGACTGGGCCACCCACTTGGCGGCGGCGGTCGTCGAGCAGCAGTCCAGTCCGGCGACCGCCACGACACCGGACTGGCCGGACATGGTGGACTCGACGGTGTTGTAGGCGGCGCTGGGCTCGTTGCCGACGTTCACCGGCCCGACGATCTCCAGGCCGCTGCCGTCCAGCCCCTCCTTGAAGCCGCCGAACCGGTCGTGCGACCAGCCGGCTCCGGTGTCCACGGAGAAGACGACGACCTTGCCCTCGTTCGTCCCGTCCAGTTCCTCCAGCAGCCGCTCGGCCTGGGCCTTGCCCGAGCCCTTGAGGTCCTGGCCGACGAAGCCCATCTGCTTGGAGTCGGGGTTGTCGGTGTTGAAGGAGATGATCGGGATGCCCGCGTCGTAGGCCTGGGCGATGACCGGCTTCAGGGCGTCGCTGGAGGCGGAGGAGACGGCGAGGCCGTCCACGGCCTCCTGCTGGATCAGCGTCTGTATCTCGGACACCTGCTGGGCGGCGTCGCCGCCGGTGGGGCCGATGAGGGCGACGTCGGCCCCCAGTTCCTCGCCCGCCTTCTCCATGCCCGCGCCGATCGGCGTGGCGAAGGCCAGGGACGGGTCGTGGTAGCTGAGCTTGATCCGCATCGGCTCGCCGTCGTCGATGCGCTGCTGGATGTGGGAGGCGAGTTCGAAGGAGCCGTCCTCGGAGCCGCCGGAGTCGGCGGGGGTGACGGCGCCGCACGCGCTGAGGGTGAGGGTGGCGGCGGCGGCCGTCGCGGCGGCGAGGCCCCTGAGGAGGGTGCGAGCAGGCATGGGCGTTCCTTGGGGTGTTCGGGGGTGTCTGGGGTGTCCGGGAGTGCGCGGGGCGCGCCCCGGGGCGCGGTGGCCGGGTTCTCAGGCCCGGGTCTTGCGCCTGCGCTGCCAGGTGTCGGCCGCTACGGCGGCGACGATCACGAGGCCGGTGACGACGGTCTGCCAGAAGGAGGAGATCCCGTTGATGTTGAGGATGTTCTGGAGCAGGCCGATGAAGGCGACGCCGATGACGGTGCCCCACATGGTTCCGGAGCCGCCGAACAGGGCCGCGCCGCCGATGATGACGGCGGAGATCACCGTCAGCTCCAGCCCCTGGCCGGTGACGCCCTGCACGTAGGAGAGGAAGGACAGGCCGAGCACACCGGCGAGGCCGGCGGCGAAGCCGGAGAGGACGAACGCGGTCAGCTTGACCCGCTTGACGTTGACGCCGACCAGCCGGGCGGCCTCCTGGTTGCCGCCGACGGCGTAGGTGTTGAAGCCGAAACGCGAGCGGGACAGCAGCACCACGCCGATGGCGGCGACGGCGACGAAGAAGACGAACTGCATCGGTACCAGGCCGAACAGCCGCCCCTGGCCGAGGAGGTTGAACTCCGCGACCCCGGGCTGGGAGGAGCTGAGGGAGATCGGGGCGCCGTCGGAGATCAGCAGGGCGACGCCGCGGAAGACGCTGAGCGTGCCGAGTGTGACGATGAACGACGGCACGCCGAGCACCACGACGGCCAGCCCGTTGAGCAGCCCGGCCAGCGCTCCCACGGCGAGTCCGGCGCCCATCGCCAGGGGCCAGCTCCAGCCGTCGGAGATCAGCATCCCGGTCGAGATCGCCGACAGCGCGTAGGTGGACCCCACCGACAGGTCGATCTCGCCGTTGAGGATGACGAACGTGGCGCCGACGGCCATGATGCCGATCTGCGCGATCTGCTGGCCGACCGAGAGCAGGTTGTCGGACTGGGCGAAGCTCGGCGAGAGGACGGTGCCCAGCAGGAAGAGCAGCACGAGAGCGGCGAAGACACCGGACTCACGGGCGTGGAGCAGTCTGCGCAGCGGGAGGGAGAACTCCCGTGCCGGTGCGGTGGTCGAGGTCATGGGACGTTTCCAATCCAGGCGTTCAGCTGGTCTCTGGTGGGCAGGGCGGGGATGACGCCGGCGATCGTGACGGTGTGGGCGCCCGCCGCGGCGGCGAACTCCGCCGCCTGCCGCAGGTCCCGCCCCTCCGCGAGGGCGACCGCCAGCGCGGCGGTGAAGGAGTCGCCCGCGCCCGTGGTGTCGACGACGGCGCCGGCCGGGTAGGGCGGCACCCGCGTCACGCCGGAGCCCCGGGCGATCAGCGCGCCCTCGCCGCCCCGGGTGAGGACGGCCGCGCCTTCGGTGCGCTCGCACAGGGCCCGGACGAGGTCCTCGTCCCCGAGCCCGTGCTCGTCGCCGAGGCCGAGGAGTACGGGGGCCTCGGTCTGGTTCGGTGTGATCACGTCGATCAGCGGCCAGGCGTCCTCGGGCAGCGGCCGGGCAGGCGCCGGGTTGAGCAGGGTCGTGGTGCCGGCCTCGCGGCCCGCGCGCAGCGCGGCCACGACGGCCTCCTCGGGGATCTCCATCGAGACGACGAGGACGTCGGCCGAGGCGATCTCGGCGCGGAACGGCTCGACGGCCGCCGCGTCCAGTTCGTCCAGGGCCCCCGGGGCGATGGCGATGCGGTTCTCGCCGGACGGCTCGACCAGGATGAAGCCGACCATCGTGGGGGCGCGGGCCGTCAGCACGTGCCCGGCCTCGACACCCTCGCGCCGCCACAGCTCGCGCGCGGCGCGGCCGAAGTCGTCGTCGCCCACCGCGGTCAGCAGGGAGACCTCGGCGCCCAGCCGGGCGGCGCCCACGGCCTGGTTGCTCCCCTTGCCGCCGGGGCCTGGGTCGAACACACCGCCCGACACGGTCTCGCCCGCCGCGGGCGCCTTCGGGACCCGCATGGTGAGGCCGGCCCCATAGCTTCCGACAACTGCGATCTTCATCGACGCACCACGCTTTGTATGTGAACAACCATGAACAAGCGCGAGCGTAGGTACAGGGATGTCCCTAGTCAATAGGTTGCCGAGAAGTGAACGTCCGTTACGTTTCCGTGTCATTCACCCGGCCCCGGCACGGCGCCGGGCAGCACCTGCCGCCGCTGCCGCCGACAACCGAAGCCCGAGGTCCCGAGCCCCTTCGAGGCGGCCGTACGGACTGACTGCCGCCCTCGGCCTCAGCGGGTCCGGCCGGCCCGCTTCCCGCGGTAGCGGACCACACCCACACCCAGGGCAGGCCCGACGAGAACGGCCGCGGGCGTCCCCCACGCCTGCCCCGCCGGCGCTCCTCCCAGCAGGAGAACCACCGCGATCAGCAGGTAGAGGGAACCGGGAGCCAGGAGGAAACCTCCCCACGGACCTGTGGCACGCATCGATCCTCCCGAACCGGGCATGAACCCGACTCCCCTCGGACGGCCGGGCGCAGGACGCAGGAAGGCCGCGGAACCCGCGGCGGGACCACTCACGGCACAGCCGCCGCACGGCAGGGGGCCCGCGGCGGCCGTCCACCGCCGACCGCTGTCAGCCCCGATCACGCCGAGCCGCCCGTATGTCCCTCACGTACCGGGCTTCCCGCTCCTCGGCGCGGCGGCGCGCACGTGCCGCGAGCGGGCCCATCAGCGCGTACAGCACCGAAGAGAGTCGTAGCGTCCCGAGGTTCCAGCCAGGATCACTCCTATTTCCCCCTCTTCTGCTTTCGCAGTCCATTCGGACACCCCTTTCCCGGCCTGCGGACCAACAAGTTCCCCGCGGCCGGGCGCCCCGCTCCCACACGGCTCCTACCTACTTTGTCGCGAACGGCTGAGGATGGAATAGAGCACGAGGGCGGCGATCACAGGGAACACAACAAGCGCCGCTGTCCTCGAAAAACCCACCAGCCCAATGATCAGCCCGGATACGCCAAACGCGGCAATCACTACGAGCAACAAGCTCGACTGACGCTTGTCCAATTCCTTCTCCTTGTGGAGTGGTTCAGATCCGGGACGACACTGTTGCCGCCTCGGGATCCCTCTCAGCCGGACTGGGACCACCTCGAGAAAGCACAGGCAGATCCCGAAGGAACCGGCGCCGTCGCCTATGACTCCGCCGGTTGCCGCAGTCGATCCGACGAACCCGACGTCAGAACCGAGGTCGTCGATCGAGTACAGGCCGGTGGTGCCCCGATGACATCGGGGCCCCACCGGGGCATCTCGTTGCTTGGGAATCTCGATCTCACGGCCGACCACTGCTTGTACGACTGGAGGCAACCTCACAGTCGGTCAATGACAAACAGGAGCACTCCCATCACCCCAAGTCCGAGACCGATCCAGATAAGAGTAGCCAGCACAGATTTATTCATGACATACACGCATCGATCATTCCGAGTCCGGCACCGACGAATCCAAGCCCGGCACCAATGGCACCCAACGAAGCCGGCGTGGAAAGACCTCCCGAGCCGAACGCTGAGGCAACTCCGGCCCCGAAGGAGAGTGCTCCGCCGACCACTGAGAACGCGCCTCCGATGCATCCCAACGCCGACATGCGGCAAGCTGTTACCTGCCGCACAGAAAAACGATGCCGACGAGCAGTACCAAGCTACGCAGAACAAGCAACGTCCCTGACGAAGTTCCGCAGATGCTCAGCATGGACCATCTCATCTTCTTGACCTCTGACGAGAGATTGCCATCAGAATCAGAGAAATCCCTCCGGTAGTCGCAAGCGCCCCGGCCCCAAGAAGCGCGTAGTTCTGGCTTCGAGCGCCCAGAATAATGCAGAACAATCCGAATGCCGTCCCTACCGTCACAAACCATGTCAGCTTCCTGACCGGGCTGATCGACATGGCATCCCCCTATTCCGACTTCGCGCCGCATCTTCGGCAGATATTCGCAAAACACAATGGATATGGATCGCAGCTCCCGGGTGGCATCCCTACGGAAGGGTTGACACCCGGAAGCTCTACTTCTCGACTACGTCGCCTCAGTTCGCGATTTCTTTAGTTCCCCTATCACCCATAGGAAATAATTTCCGCGCCTATCAAGCCGGCCCCTGCTCCGACCCCACAGGCAAGAGCCCCGGCTGCCAAACCACCCGGCGCACCAAAGAAGCCAGTTACCGCTGTAAGGATGCCCGTTTCACCAGCAGCACCAATACCGGCCAGGCAGCCAGCGGCAGCACTGAAAATCTTTTCTCCTACATCGAGAGCTTCGGAGAAGCTGGTAAGTCCGGTGGGGTCGGTGCGGTTGATGGGGTCGCCGGTGGCGTAGAGGTAGGGGTTGGTCTCCTGGCCGGAGGGGTCGGGCTGGGTGAAGCGGCCCAGGTGCGGGTCGTAGTAGCGCGCCCCCATCTTGCACAGGCCCGTGGGGTCGAGATAGGTGCCGGTGAAGCGGTAGGGCTGGGGCACCGTCTCGGTCGGGGTGGTGCGGGGCAGGCCGGTGGGCCCGTAGTCGTAGGTGTGTGCGACGCACGCCCGCCAGTTAATTCGCCCACCAATTACCCACTACAGCAAGAGGCCTGAAGAACCACTGTGATGTCCTCGCGAGTCCGGCCCGCCACCAACGCAGCCCCACCCACAGTCGAAGGACATCCTGCGCCGACGGCGGCAACTGCCGTGCACCCCCACCAAATCGCTCGCACACCGAGCAATGGTCCGAAGCCCTACCAGTCCAGGTCAATAACTGAGCGCGGATACCCACATATTGGACACTCTCGTCGAACCCGCGTAGACCCTGCGCCCCACTCACATGGGGCGCAGGGTCTGCACCAGGAAAGAAATTACATCAAAATTCCTTCCTCGAGGAAATGCTCTGCCCGCTGGGTTCTGACACGGAACACGCAGGCCTGAATAACTTCAGGATTGCTCTCGCTTAATATTCCCAATGAAGAGAAAACCCGCCAGATACATGCAGGCAATCATCGCGAGGACCACCCAGCCGCCACTGTTCCCTACCACTATCAGGAAGATGGAGAAAACCGTTCCAGCAACTGCGAAAAGCGTCGCAAACAGCATATAGCGCTTCACTGCTGCACGCTGCTCAACAGACCACCCGACACGAGGCACTAGACGCTCTCCTTCCGTTCTTTCTTCCGTGCGGGGCCGAATACATCGGCCCCGCACGGGTTCCTGTCAGCTAGCCACCGACTGCATTCGAAGCGATTTGGCTTGCGCTCCAAGAGATGGCGTAGCATCCCGCCGTCGCTCCCAGGGATCCACCGAGGGTGGGGGGAGCTGAGGCTGCCACTGCCGCTCCGCACAGCGCACCTGCTGCGCCACCAGCGAGTACTCCCGCAACATCACCCCAGAGAGCCCTGGTGTCCCCCTGGGCTAGATGTACACCGCCAGTGATGAGATCACCGGCCGGGCCGAGGGCATCGGCCACGCTAGACATGCTGATCAGTCCGGTGGGGTCGGTGCGGTTGATGGGGTCGCCGGTGGCGTAGAGGTAGGGGTTGGTCTCCTGGCCGCTGGGGTCGGGCTGGGTGAAGCGGCCCAGGTGCGGGTCGTAGTAGCGCGCCCCCATCTTGTACAGGCCCGTGGGGTCGAGATAGGTGCCGGTGAAGCGGTAGGGCTGGGGCACCGTCTCGGTCGGGGTGAAGCGGGGCAGGCCGGTGGGCCCGTAGTCGTAGGTGTGGGTGCGCTCACCGCTCGCGTCGACCAGGCCCATGACCGAGCCGAGCGCGTCGGTGAGGTAGTAGTAGCTCTTCCCCCCGGTCCTCATGGAGTTGAGGGTGCCCGTCGGTTCGCGGACGAATCCGGTGTCCTTGCCCCCGGTGGTCTGGGCGGCCAGGCCCAGAGGCCCGTGGTGGAAGGCGGTGGCGCCGAACCGGGTGCGCTCGGCGCCTGTGGTGCCGGCGTACTCGGCGTCGTACTGGGTGCCGTTGACGGTCAGCAGCTTCAGCTGGGAGAAGGCGTTCCACTGCTCCTTGGTGCGGACGGCGGTGGAGGCGGCCACCGCCGAGGTCTCGTGGCCGGCCTTGTCGTGGGACCAGCCCGAGGAGTCGCCGTTGCGGGCGGTCAGCTGGGAGGCGTCGTTGTAGGTGAAGCGGTTGCCGGACGGGCAGGTGGAGGACTGGCCGGACTGGGAAGTGAGGTTCCCGGCCGCGTCGAAGCAGTACAGCCAGGAGGCGGTGCGCTCGCCGTTGTGGGTCTCCTGGGCGTAGTGGAGGCGGGCGGCGGAGTCGTAGCGGTAGGTGATCTTCTTGCCCGCCACGTGGTCGGTGCGGGAGGTGATCTTGTTGATGTCGGTGACCCTCTCCCAGTCGTCCAGGGCGGCGGGGAGGCCGTAGATGTAGGAGTAGGACAGGTCGATCAGGGTCTTCTCGCCGGAGGTGGCGGTGATGCGGGTGGGACGGCCGGAGCCGTCCAGCTTCACCGACTGTGTGGTGCCGCCGGGGTAGACGGTCCTGGTGCGCTCGCCGTTGTTGTTGTGCGTGTAGGTGGTCTTCGCCCCGGCCGGGTCGGTCAGTTCGGTCAGGCGGCCGGCGGCGTCCCAGGTGTAGTCCACGGTCCCGGTGGGGTCGGTGTAGGTGTCGACCTGGCCGTCGGCGGTGTAGGACAGCACCGTGGCCGATCCGTCGGGAAGGGTGCGGATCGTCTCCCGCCCCAGGGCGTCGTAGGACCAGGTAGTGGTGCCGGTGGCGTCGGTGCGAGCGGTGCGGTTGCCGTCGTCGTCGTAGGTGAAGGTGACGGTGTCGTAGACCCCGTCGTCGACCTCGATCACGCGGTCGCGGTCGTCGTAGGTGTAGTGCAGCGTCCGGCCGCGTCCGTCGGTGACCTGGACCGGGCGGCCGAGGTCGTCGTGGCGGTAGGTGGTGGCGCCCATCGGTGCGGGCGGGGCGGCCTTGGTCAGGTTGCCCTTGGCGTCGTAGGTGAAGTGGGTGGTCTTGCCGCGCTGGTCGGTGGCGGTGCAGCGCTGGCCCTCGAAGCCGCCGCAGTCGGTGCCGTCGCCCTGGTAGGTGAACTTGCGGGTGCCGCCCGCCTCGCCGGTGATCGCGACGGAGAGGGTGTTGCCCGCGTTGTCGTAGGTGTAGTCGGTCTCGTTGCCGTCGGGGGTGGTGAGGGTGCCGGGCAGGTCGGTGCCGGCGATGGTCTGGTAGCCGGTCAGTGACGCCGTGGCCCCGGTGGGCAGCTTGGCGGAGGTGGGGTTGTTGCGGGCGTCCCAGCCGTAGGCGGTGGTGTTGCCCGGCTCGGTGCCCGTGCCCATCGCGTCGGTGGCCGAGACGACCATGTGGGCGTCGTAGGAGCGGGACCGGGAGTGGCCCAGCGGGTCGGTGACCTCGGTGACCTCGCCGTCGCCGTTGTGGCGGTAGACGGTCTCGTCCCCGTCGGGGTCGGTCACCGTCGTGGTGCCCGCTCGCCAGGGGTAGTCCGCGGAGTAGCGGTAGGTCCAGGTCGGGCCGCCGGGGCCGCCGCGGGTCAGCGAGGTGATCTCGTCGTGCTCACCGTAGGTGAAGGACACTCTCCGCCCCTCAGGGGTGGTCACCCCGGTGACGCGGCCGTCGGCGTCGTAACCGAACGCCGTGGCCCGGCCCCCGGTGTCCACCGTGCGGACCAGGTTGCCGTCCGCGTCGAAGTGGTACTCCACCGTGCGTCCGGCCGAGTCCGTCGCCTCCCAGTGGTCCTCGTCGACCTCGACCAGGTCGATCCACCGCCCGGAGCGGGTCTCGGTCAGCTTGAAGCCGGCATTCCGGCCGTCGGCCGTCTCGTGGTGGTCGACGGTGATCGTGCCGCCATTGCGGTCGACCACCTTCGTCAGCTCACCGGCGGCGGAGAAGTGGTCCCTCGATCCGCTCTTGCGGTCGGTGAGGGTGTGGGTGCCGTCGCTGTTCTTCCGGAAGTCCAGCGAGTAGCCGTCCGGGGTGGAGAAGGTGCCGTCTTCGTTCTTTTCGAAGCGGATGGTGCCGGCGGTGTCGTCGTAGACGACCATCGTGTTGGTGAACTCGTCCAGCCGGCGCTCGTATCCGGCCCACCACCGGTAGGGCAGCTGGCCGTAGGGCGGGCCGAAGGAGTTGTAGGTACGGGTGAGTTGAAGGTTCTGGCCCACGCCCGCGATGTCGAAGTCGGTGGCGGCCAGCATCAGGTTGCCGTTGGAGTAGTTGATCCGCGCCACCAGGGAGTCGGTCAAGCGCAGGTCGGAGATCTCGTGCCAGGGCACCTCGCCCTGGCCCTCCGGCACCCACCGCAGTGGGGCCACCTCGCTGTTCTGGATGTCCTGACCACCGGAGCGGCGGGTCTCCTGGGCCTTGGCCCAGGCCCGTTCCTCCTCGGTCGGCTTCGCGGAGCGGACCGACTTCGGCGGCCGGTTCTTCCCCGCCCTCACCGGCGGGGCTTCGGGTTTGCCGTCCCGGCCCCATGCGGAGGAGGCCGGCTTCGGCCTCTCCTCCCCCGGCGCGGCGGTGGCCGGGACCGCCGTCGCGGTGACCGCTAACGCGGCGGCCGTGGTGACCAGGAAGGTTCTGACCGGTCCGAGCGGTCTGCGGGCACGCCGATTCAGCGTGCCCCAGGCACGCGTGTGCAGCATCTTTCCCCCCTTGGAAAGAAGTCGCCCGGCGGCCCCCTGCCGCCGCGGCACGCACACGCTGTCACAGCAGTTTCACGAATCGCACACCTGTGCCCGCAAAGTCGATGTTCATGGGGGCCGGAAACAGCCAAAGAGGAGCGTCGGGGTTACGCCGACGAACAGCGGCAACACGGCCGCCCACCCCCCGCGGAACACGGTCAACAGCACCGTTCCCTCACGCGCATACGACTGGTCCCCGCCCCCGGAACCTCGTCCTCCACACCGCCGGCGGATTCGGATACGGGGAGGCCCGGGCCGGTACGGCGGAACTCTCAGCGCGGGAGATCCGGTTCTGCGTGGACGGCCTCGCCGACCGGTTCGCGGCGCAGGGCCAGGTGCCGGGCGGGTCGGGAGCCCGGTGGGGTGAAGCCGAACCGCTGAAAGAGGACTGCTGGAGCAGCAGGTGCGGTTCATGCTGGCGCCCGCCTTCGTGATCAGCGAAGGACTCGGGCTGCACGCCCAGGAGATCGCCTTTCCCGGCGACGAGGCCCAGAGGTGGCTGACCGACCACGTCCTGGCCGGGGAGGGCATGGCACCGGACGGCAGCGACTTCGCCGCGATCCACAGGGTGGAGAACCTGCTGTTCGGGGTGCGGAGCAATGCCGCGCTGCTGGCCTCCGAGGGCCACCCGGACGACGAAGTCACCGGTTGTCTTTCCCGCTGGGCGCTGCTCTCCGACGCCGAGACCGCCCTGGCGCTCGGTTCGCTGCGAGCGACGGGCATGGCGCTGTACATCTTCGCCTACTTCCACGGCTGGCGGCTGCTGGAGGACTGGCTCGCCGTACCCGACAGGAACGCCCGGGTACGGCGGCTGCTGACCGAGCAGTTGCTGCCGTCCGATCTGACACCCGCGCCCTGACGCCCGCAGGCGCGGGGTTGTTGCCGACTGAGTTGTGACTCTCAGTCGGCTGCTCGTGCGTCGAGTTGGGTCACCAGTCGCTTCGGCGCGATGGTGCGGTAGCTCTCCTCGACCCAGTCGCACAGCAGCTCCGCCTCCGGTGCGCCCGGCTCGCCCAGCGGGATGGTCACCCAGCCCGAACGGCCGAGTCCGTAGCCGGTGAGGAGGGCGCCGGGGGCGGACATCGCGTGGGCGTGGGCCTCGGGGTCGGTGAGTTTGACGGTGACGGTGGGCGGGGAGTCGCCCTGCCCCGCGACGAGGTGCCCGAGGAAGAGGAAGACGAAGATCTTCCGGTTGGCCTTGACCACGGACTCGCCCCAGGGGAAGTCCTCGTACGCGCCGGGCAGTTCGAGGGCGAACTCGCGCACCCGTTCCCGTACCGCCTGCGCGTCGCCGCGCTCCCCGCGCCCCCTGGTCCGATCGCTCATGGCCCCAGCGTAGGGTCGGGCACCGACAGCCCGCCGGTCCCGGTCTCCGTCCCTCCCGCTCCGCGCACAGGCGGAGCCCGAAGGAAGGCAGGATGAGAAGACAGAGAAGAAGCAGCCTCTTACTCCTCGGCGTCGTCACCGTCGCGGTGGTCGCCTACTCCGGGCATTCCCTGCTCTCCCCCGACCACTCGGTTCGCTCCGGCCCGTTCTCCGGTGATCCGCTCTGCGCGGACGTCGTGTCCGGGGCGCCCGAGGAAGTCCTGTCATGGCAGCGCGACGGGGCCACGGTGGCCGGCACCGCATCGTGGGGGGAGGCGTCGGTCGTTCTGCGGTGCGGCGTCGAGCCGCTGCCGCCGACGCCCGATCTGTGCATGAACGTCAGCGGTGTCGACTGGGTGCTCGACGAGGGCAGGCTGGAGGCCGACGGCGTCCAGGTACTCACGACGTACGGGCGTACCCCGGCCGTGGAAGTGACCATCGAGGACGCGCCCGGACACGCCGGGGACGTGCTGGTCGACATGAACCGTTCGGTCAGGGACATCCCCCGTAAGTCGAAGTGCCTCAGCCCCGGCGAGGTGCCGTGACCGCGCCCCTTGGCATGCTCGCCCCTGTCCTCGCCGTAGGGTCGGGCGACGGCAGGTGATCCTGTCCCGCCCGTTCCTCTCACACCCAGGAGGTCAGGAGTGCCCCGCGATGACCGCGAGTACGACGTGGTGCTGTTCGGCGCGACCGGTTTCACCGGCGGGCTGACGGCCGAGTACCTGGCCGCCCACGCCCCCGACGACTGCCGCTGGGCGCTGGCCGGGCGCAACCGCGACAAGCTGCTGCGGCTGCGCGATCGGCTGGCGGAGATCGATCCGGCCTGTGCCGAACTGCCGCTGCTGCACGCCGACGTCACCGATTCCGGCTCGCTGCGCGCGGTGGCGGAGAACACCGCGGTGGTGGCCACCACCGTCGGTCCGTACGTCGAGTACGGGGAGCCGCTGGTGGCCGCGTGCGCCGAGGCGGGGACGGACTACGCGGACCTGACCGGCGAGCCGGAGTTCGTCGACATGATGTACCTGCGCCACCACGACCGGGCCCGCCGTTCCGGGGCGCGGCTGGTGCACGCCTGCGGTTTTGACTCGGTGCCGCACGACCTGGGCGTGCTGTACACCGTCGAGCGCCTACCCGAGGGGGTGCCGCTGCGGATCGACGGCTATGTGCGGGCGTCGGCTGCCTTCTCCGGGGGTACGTTCGCCTCCGCGCTGACGGCGTTCTCCCGGGGCCGGCAGATGCGGGCCGCGGCGCGGGAGCGGCGGCGGGTGGAGTCCCGTCCGGCCGGGCGCCGGGTCAGCGCGCCGCTGGACCGGCCGCGCCGCAGCGGGAAGGCGGGGGTGTGGGCGGTGCCGCTGCCGACGGTCGATCCGCGGGTCGTGGCCCGGTCGGCGGCTGCCCTGGAGCGTTACGGCCCCGACTTCCGCTACCGCCACTACGCCGCCGTCCGCACGCTGCCCGTGGCTGTGGGCGGCATGGTGGGGGCGGGGGCGCTCTTCGCCGCCGCTCAGCTCCCGGCCGCGCGCCGTGCGCTGTCGGCCCGGCTGGCGCCGGGGGACGGGCCGAGTCCGCGCAAGCGGGCGGAGAGCTGGTTCAAGGTCCGCTTCTTCGGGGAGGGCGGCGGTCGCCGTGTGGTGACGGAGGTGTCCGGCGGCGACCCGGGCTACGACGAGACGGCGAAGATGCTGGCCGAGTCGGCGCTGTGTCTGGCGCTGGACGACCTGCCGCAGACCTCGGGCCAGGTCACCACGGCCGTGGCGATGGGGGACGCGCTGATCGGCCGGCTGGTGCGGGCCGGGATGGGCTTCCGGGTGGTCTCCTCGTCGGAAGACCGCTGAGCGTTCCGCAGGGGCCGGGGAGCCGGCGGGTGGCGGGCGGTCAGCCCGTCACCCAGGAGGTTATGACGTAGAGCATGGCTATCACCCAGCCCACGGCGAGCGTACCCGCCAGGGTGAGCGCCAGGGCGGGGCCGCGCCCGAGGTCCGGGGCCAGGGAAGGGGCCATTTCGGTGGTTCCGTGCACGTTCTCCATGATCCGCTCCATGCCTTTCAGGGTGCCGTCCAACCACGGCTCCCAAACATCCGTACGCGTACTCATCCGCGTTGGGGATCAAGCTAGTTGCGGGTACTGACAACGCGATCTCCGTGCGGACGGACGGGACTGCGGGCACAATGCGCCCATGGATCAACGGTCTTGGGCCCCGGTGTGGGCCGCGCTCGGTGGCGACCCCGGTCTGTGCGAGCGTGTCCGGTTCGTCCCCCGCACCTCCCCCGACGGGTCCGGCGGTGTGCTGCCGGCCCGGTTGCCGGTACGGGAGCTGGCGCGTTCGACCGTGGCGGTGTGCGCGCTGGCGGCGGCCGAGTTCGGGGCCCGCTCCGTCACGGGGGGTGCGGGGAC
>NZ_JAKMAY010000098.1:0-18187 GCF_022015835.1 Streptomyces sp. ICN903
GGGGGCGGGTCGGGGCGGTCTTCTTCGCGGTGCGCGCCTTGTCGCCCAGCTTGTCCAGCTGCTCCTGGGTCGCCGCCTGGCGCAGCCGCGGGAAGAGGTTGCGCTCCTCGTCGGCGATGTGGGAGCGGATCTCGGTCATCAGCTCGGCGACGAGCCGGTCGAACTCGGGGTCGTCGGCGCCGTGCCCCTCCATCGCCTTCATGGTGCGCTCCGCCGCGGCGTGCTCCTCGATCTCCTTGTCGGCGATCTCGTCGCCGTCGGGGAGCATCTCCCGCACCGCCGGGTACAGGTACTGCTCCTCGGCGACGGAGTGCCGCACCAGCTCCATGACGGCCTGGTCCGCGAACTCCTTGCGCCGCGCGTCTCCCACGGGCATGGCCTCGATCCTGCCGAAGAGCTCCTCGACCTCCCGGTGGTCCGTGCTCAGCTCCTGGATGATGTCTCCGCCGTGTCCCATGGCAGGTGTCTTCCTTTCCGCCGTCTGTCACAGGCGCCCGCCGAAGGGCGGGCACACCGACCGTGTGCCCGGAGTCCGGGATGGTTAACACCCGGTGACCCGATGCCGCAGGCGCCCCGCCCCGCGGGGCCCGGAACGCGCCCGGAGGTGTGTTCCGGACATGCCGACGCGGGGTCCGGCCTCCCGGCCACGGACCCCGCGTCGCCGTGCGCCCCGCCCGCGGCGGGCGCCGGCCGTCCGGCTCACTTCTGGGTCAGCATGCCCTCGCGCAGGCGTGCCAGCGCCCTGCTCAGCAACCGGGAGACGTGCATCTGCGAGATCCCCAGTTCGGCGCCGATCTCCGACTGCGTCATGTCGCCGCCGAAGCGCATCTGCAGGATGCGCCGGTCACGCTCGTCGAGCTGCTCCATCAGCGGCTTGAGCGCGTGGAGGTTCTCCACCTTCTCCAGGGCCGGGTCGACGTCCCCGAGCTGGTCGGCCAGCGGGGTGTCCTTGCCCTCGTCGCCCACGGGGAGGTCCAGGGAGCCGGCGACGTAGCCGTTGCTGGCCACCTGCCCCTCGATGACCTCCTCGACGGTGACGTTCATGAACTCCGCCAGCTCCTCGGTGGTGGCGGAGCGGCCCAGCCGGCGGCCGAGCTCCTCGTTCGCGCGGGCCAGCTCGATGCGCAGCTCCTGCAGCCGTCGCGGAACGCGTACGGCCCAGCTGGTGTCCCGGAAGAAGCGCTTGATCTCCCCCACGATGTACGGGACGGCGAAGGAGGTGAACTCCACCTCGCGGCTCAGGTCGAAACGGTCGATGGCCTTGATCAGGCCGATGGTGCCGACCTGGACGATGTCGTCCATGGGCTCCGCGCGGTGGCGGAACCGGGAGGCGACGTAGTTGACGAGCGTCAGGTTGAGCTCGATGAGGGTGTTGCGCGCGTACTGGTACTCGTGCGTCCCCTCCTCCAGCACACGCAGGCGCTCGAAGAACAGCTTCGAAAGCTGCCGGGCGTCGCGGGGCGCGACCTTGCCCGCGTCCTCGATTCTCGGCAGTTCGGGCAGATCAGTGGAGGCGGTCTCCTGCTCCTGGTCCGGCAAGACGTCACCGCTCGTCAGCTGAACCTCCGGGCTCAGAGTACGCATCGTGCCCTCCTCTTTTGATCTGTCATGTGCAGCACGGCGCGTACCCGGACCCGAACGACTCACACGCCCATCCGGGTGAGGTTTTGCCTACGTACACACGATGTCTGTTAATCGCCCGGGGTAAATGCCACCATAGCGGATTTACTTCTCACAGCACGCAGGTGTGAATGGCATGTCCGCAGTGGCCGGCGGGCCCCGGAGCCGCTCGGCCTCTCGCCCGACCGCGCGACCACCGGCGCGCGGAGGGCGACAGGTCCTAGGTTGTGGTGACGGCGGCCGGGCCGGCCGCCGTCACCACAGGGCACAGGATCAGGAGGGCCCCATGAACGACGGCCGACCCCGCACCGACCGGGACGCGCCGCCCGCGATCGACCGCAGCATCCCGCACTCGGCGCGGATCTGGAACTACTGGCTGGGCGGCAAGGACAACTACACCGCCGACCGCGAGGCGGGCGACCAGTACTGCGAGATCTTCCCCGGAATCGTGGAGATCGCCCGCGCCTCGCGGGGCTTCCTCTCCCGCGCCGTGACGCATCTGGCCGGCGAACTGGGGATCCGGCAGTTCCTGGACATCGGCACCGGGCTGCCGACCGCCGACAACACCCATGAGGTCGCCCAGCGGGTCGCCCCCGAGTCGCGCATCGTCTACGTCGACAACGACCCCCTGGTCCTGGCCCACGCCCGGGCCCTGCTGACCTCCACCCCCGAGGGCGCCACCGCCTACATCGACGCCGATCTGCGCAGCCCGGACACCATCCTGGCCGAGGCCGCCCGGACCCTGGACCTCGACCGGCCGGTCGGCCTGATGCTGATGAACATCCTGGGCCACATCGGGGACTACGACGAGGCCAGGGCGACCGTGAAGCGGCTGATGGCCGCCCTGCCTTCGGGCAGCTGCCTGGTGAGCAACGACGGCACCGACGGAAACGAGGCGTTCAACCGCGCGCAGCGGTTCTACAACGACATGGCCGGGATCCCCTATCTGCTGCGCACCCCCGAGCAGATCGCCGGGTACTTCAGGGGCCTGGAGGTGCTGGAGCCGGGTGTGGTGCCGGTCTCGCAGTGGCGTCCGCAGGCCCCGCCGACCAATGCGCCGCTCTCCGGCGGCCTTCCCCCCGCCGTGGACGAGTACGGCGGGGTCGGCGTCAAACCGTGACGGCCGGACCGTGACGGCCGGGAGCGCGGGCGGGGCGGGCGGCGGTTCAGCGCCTGGCGTGGCGGCCCCGGCCCCGCCTGCGCTCCGGGGGCGCGCCGGCCGCCTGCGCCCCGGCCACACCGCGCAGGGCGAGGGTGGTGTCGTCGGGAAGGCCGGCGGCGGGCACCACGCCCTCCGGCCGGTGCCGGGCACGCAGGTACTCGACGGCGACCGGGAGCACCGAGAGCAGCACGATCCCGACCAGTATCAGGTCGATGTTGTCGCGGACGAACCGGATCTGCCCGAGCGCCGCGCCCAGCAGCGTCACGCCCGCGCCCCACAGCACCCCGCCGAGGACGTTGAAGAGCACGAAGGTGCGGTAGTCCATCCGGCTGACGCCGGCGATGACCGGGGTGAAGGTCCGCGCGATCGGCACGAAGCGGGCCAGTACCAGGGACTTGGGCCCGTGCTTCTCGAAGAACTCGTGGGCCTTCTCCACGTTCCCCTGCTTGAAGAGCCGGGAGTCCGGCCGCCTGAACAGGGCCGGTCCCACCTTGCGGCCGAACAGGTAGCCCACCTGGTCGCCGGCGACCGCGGCGATGACGATCAGGGTGCACACCAGCCACAGCGGGTAGTGCAGGTACTGGCCGGTGGCGACGAGCAGGCCGGTGGTGAACAGCAGCGAGTCACCGGGCAGGAAGAAGCCGATGAGCAGCCCGGACTCGGCGAAGACGATGCAGAGGATGCCGATCAGGCCGAAGGTCTGGATGAGGTGGTCCGGGTCCAGCCAGGCCGGGCCGAGCGCGAGGGTGGTCACTGGGGACGTGCTCCTGGGAGGTGGGCATGCGCCGGGGCGAGACCGCGGGCGCACACGCCGCCCGGGCATCGTGGTGCCGGACGGCACCTGTGGCTGGAACTTACAGCGTTCGCGGCGGCCGTCCGGTTCCCGCTCCGGGGAACGGAGGACCGGAATTCCCGTTGAGCACACGGGGCCGGTGAACGGAGAACGGCACCGCCCGCACGCGGCGGGCGGTGCCGTGGAGCGGCGGCGGGAAACACGGCCTGGGCCCTGTCCGACAAATAGCGTTGTCCGCCCGAAGGGTGGGCTCCGCGGTGTCCGGCACGCGCTCCCCCGGCCGGAGGCCGGGGGAGCGCGTGCCGGACACCGCGGAGCAGGCGGGATTTGTCGGAGAGGGCCTAGGGGAGGTACCTCTCGACGGCGGCGGCTCCGTGCTCCTCCAGCTCCCTGCGCGCCTTCTCGATCCGCTCCGGCGTGGGCTCGCGGCCGGACAGCCTGACCAGGTCCTCCGGGTCCACCGGCTGCTCGCTGCCGGTGCGCAGGTGCGTCGGCCGCGGCGCGGAGGACTCTTCCTTCTCGTGTTCACCCTTCACAGCGAGCCTCCTCTGCTCGGTTCCACTCCCATGAGCGGGGTTGTCTGCTGCGTACCCCCGCATTCCCGGCTGATTCCCCCGGGACGGGACACACGGTCACGGGCCGGTCGCCGCCGGGCGCGCCCCCGAGGCGCGCCCGGCGGCCCTGAGCCGGTCGCGGCCCGCTCTCGCCATCGCTCCGGCCCCCGCGGCGTAGGCCAGTGTGAGCACGGCCGCCGCCTGCGCCGGGTGCAGGGCGGACTCCAGGGCGCGCAGTGCCGCCCGGTGGGCGGAGCCCACCGCCAGCAGCGCGCACACCCCGGCGCCGCCCAGCAGCGCGCCGCCCGCACCCGCCTGCCGGGCGGCGCTGCGCAGCCCGTCGCCGACCCCCTGGAAGCGGTCGCGGAACAGCTCGGACGCCTCCCGGGTCACCTGCTCCACGGCAACGGCGATGTGTTCGCCCGCGGTCCCGCTCTGCGGCATCGTCTCCCTCTCCCTCCGGGCCCGGTCCGCCCGGTGCTCGTGCTCCCGCCGCGCCCGGCGGCGCGGTACCCCGCTGATGCCCCCGTACCCGCCGGGGTCCGTCCGATGCCCGCGTCCGGCCCCGCGCGCGCCGGCCCCCGGACGCTTCGTCCGGGGGCCGGCGCGCGCGGGGCCGGGGTCAGTCCCGGCCACTGGGGTTGTCGTCCGAGAACTTGCGGGTGTCGCGCGGCTCGACGTAGGGCTCCTCCTCGGCCGGGTGCCCCGCCTCGATGGCCCGGCCGCGCTCGATCTCGGCGTTGAGCTCCTGGCCCAGCAGGATCACGATGTTGGTGATCCACAGCCAGATCAGGAAGATGATCACGCCTGCCAGGCTGCCGTAGGTCTTGTTGTAGTTGCCGAAGTTGGCGACGTAGAAGGCGAAGGCGACCGACGCCAGGATCCACAGCAGCACGGCGAGCAGGCTGCCGGGGCTGACCCACCGGAAGCGGCGCTTGACGTTGGGCGCGGCCCAGTACAGCAGCGCGATCATGAAGGCGACGAGCAGGACCAGCACCGGCCACTTGGCGATGCTCCACACCGTCAGGAAGGTTTCGCCCAGGCCGATGACGTCACCGGCGCGCTGTGCGATGTCGCCGGTGAAGACCACCGCGACCGAACTCAGCGCCAGGATGACCAGCAGGACCAGGGTGATGCCCACCCGTACCGGCAGCGTCATCCAGATCGGGCGCCCCTCCTCGATGTCGTAGATGGCGTTGGACGCCCGCATGAAGGCGGCGACGTATCCGGACGCCGACCACACCGCCAGCGCCAGACCGATGACCAGCGCGAATCCGGCGGCCCCCTGGTTGTTCTGGAGCTGTGTCAGCATGCTCTCGAGGATGTCGCGCGCGGCCCCCGGGGCGATGTTGCCGAGATTGTCGATCAGGGGCTGGATCGCGGAACTGCCGATCACGCCCAGGATCGACACCAGCGCGAGCAGCGCGGGGAAGATCGACAGGACTCCGTAGTAGGTGAGGGCGGCGGCCCAGTCGGTGACGTTGTCGTCCTTGAACTCGGCGACCGTGCGCTTGAGCACGCCCTTCCAGGACCTCTTCGGCAGGTCGGTGGGCTCCTCGGGAGTCTGCCCGGCGGAACCGTCCCGCTGCCGCTGCCGGCTCTCGTGCTTCGTCATGTGGTGGCACCTCGTCCGTTCCCGGTCGCCCCCGCCCGCGCGGGCGGGGGCGACCGCCGCGGAGCCTTTCTCAGTGCGCCGAGCCGGGGCTCTGGCGGCGGGTCTCACCGGCCACGCTCTGCCCGGACTGGCGGGCCTGTCCCTTGACCTCGCCGGCCTGCCCGCGGGCCTCTTCGGCGGTGGTGCGGGCGGCGTCCGAGGCCGTCTCCTTGACCTGCTGAGCGGCCTGCTGGCCGGACTGCCTGGCGTCCTCCTTGAGGTGCTCCACGGACTCCATCGCCGCTTCCTTCACCGGCTCGGCCAGTCCGCCCGCCTTCTCCGACAGCCGGCCCACCGCCTGCTCCTCCTTCTGCGAGCTGCGCAGCATCGAGGCCGTCAGCATCCCGGCGCCGAAGGCGATCACACCGGCTGCCAGCGGGTTGCCCTGGGTCTTCCGCGCGGCGTGGTGGGGGGCCGCCTTGACGGCCTCGCCCGCCTGTCCGGCTCCCTCGCGCGCCCTGTCCGCGGTGTGCCCGGCGCTCTCACGGACCGACTGCGTCGTGTCCGAGGTGGTTCCCATCACTCGCTCCCGTACTACGGTCATCCTGCCCCGCGCCCGCTCCTTGCGGCGGCGGACGGCGTGGCGGGGGTTGGCGTGGTCGGCAAGCCTGCCGACGTCCTCCGACAGCTCCTGCCGGGTGGTGTCGATCTGAGCCCTCAGCTCGTCGGGTGACGTGCCCATTCGGCGTCCTCCTTGAGGGTCTGGACGGTGCGCTCCGGCTTGGGGTGGACCTGCTTCATCTTCGAGCGGCCCATCACGTACATCACGGCCGCGGCCACGCCCCACAGGACGGTGACGATGAGCGCCGCCCAGCCCCAGTCCATGACGTTGGCCAGGCCGAAGGTGAGCGCCAGCGAGGCGAACAGGACGGTCATGTAGCCGGCGAACCCGGCTCCGCCGTACATGCCGGCGGCCTTGCCCGCCTTGGTGGCCTCCTCGCGGATCTCGGCCTTGGCCAGTTCCACTTCCTGCCGGAACAGCTTCTGCGCGTCCGAGGTGACCGCGGAGAGCAGCTCGCCGATCGAGGCGTCCTCCTGTGTCGTCCTGCCCCGGGCCTCCAGGTCGGTGTCCGGCCGGTGAGCCGTGTACGCCATGTCAGCCCACCTCCGGACGGCGGGGGACGTCGGGGGTCCCGTAGGTGCCGGTTGCCCCGTAGCCGCCGGTGCCGGCGGTACCCGGGGCGCCGTAGGAGGGCTCCCCGTAGCCGGGCATCTGCCGGACCTCTCCGCCCGGGCCGGTGGGAACCGCGGCGCCCGGGGTCGGCGGGTAGGCCTCGTAGCCCTGCGCCTGCGCCGTACCGGAACCGTCCTGCCCATGCCCGGCCGACTTGGTGCCCGCCTTGGCCACGCGCCCGATGGCGAAGCCGGCCAGCGCCGCGCCCGCCAGGAAGGCGCCCGGGCGGCGGCGTGCGAAGGACTCCACACCCTCGATCAGGCCGCCGACGCCCCGCTCCTCCAGCGTGTCCGCCGCGCGGCGGCCGCCGTCGGCGGCCTGGGCCACGAGGTTCCGCACCGGGGAGTCGGACCGGGTGTTCTCCGCCATGCCCGACAGGTCGTCGGCCCACTGGCGTATGGTGTCGGCCGTCCTCCTGGTCTGCGTGTCCGCCTCCCGCGTGGCACGCTCCCTGAGGTGGTCCGCCATGCCGACGACCTGGTCGCGGGCCTCGCCCGTCACATTGCGCGCCTGTTCCCTGGCGCTGCCGGCCACGGTGCCCGCGGCCTCCTTCGCCCGGTCGGCCGTGGCGCGGGTCTCCTGCTTCGCGGTCTGGCCTGTCTGCTGTGCGGGGCCGTTGCCCGTGATCGGAGATTCACTCACCGGTGCCTCCAGTTGGTCCTGCGGAATTTGCCTTTTGCGTCATATGTGACTAGTGGCTCACGAAGGGCGAAGTACCCTTCCTTCGACCCGCCATTCACACAACATTCCCTTTTGCCCGAACCTCCGGCTGTGCTCCGCCGGCGCTTCGGCGGCACCCCGGCGACCTCCGGCACGGCCGGGGCCCGTACGGAAAGGACGTCTCCGAACGGGCCCCGGGGGGATGGAACCGGCGGTTCAGCGGCGGCGCCGCTTGTCCTCGGCCGTCTCCTCCTCCTCGATGCGCTCCTTGCGCACCTGTCCCTGGACGGTCTCCTCCTCGGTGCGCTCGTCGGTGGTCAGACGCACCCGTTCCACCGGGCGCGTCTCGGTCTCGACCACCGGACGCTCCTCGTGCAGGGTCACCTCGTGCTCGGCCTCGGAGATCTCCGGGCCGCTCATGGCCTCGCCCCTGTTCTCCTCGGTGATGGGCTCGCGCTCCACGCGGACTTCCTCGTGCCGCACGGGCACCGTCTTCTGGACGTCCTCGGTGACGACGTACTTGCGCAGCCGGGCCTTGCCGGTCTCCTGGCGTTCGACGCCGACGCGCATCTCCTCCTCGGAGCGCGTCATGGCCTCGTCGCGGTCGCGGCCGCGGGTTCCGCCCGTACCCGTGCGGCCCCCGGCCGTACCCGCCGCGGCGGCCGTGCCCGCGGTTCCTGCCGTGCCCGCGGTGCCGGTGCCGGTACGGCCGGTCTCCTGCCCGTAGCCGCCCCAGTCGACGCCGTAGTAGTCGTACAGCCGGCGCTCCTCCTGCTCGGACAGGTGACCGCCCTGGTCCACGTCGACGTGGGGGGCGCCCTTGACCTGGTCCTTGGAGTACGGCACCTCCAGGTGGTCCTCCACCATGGCCGCGTCGTGGATCGGAACGAAGGTCTCATGGCTGCCGAAGAGCCCGGTGCGGACGCTCGCCCACTCAGGCTGACCCGTGACGTCGTCGAGGAAGACGTGCCCCGCCTCTCCGATCTTCTTGCCCTCGGCGTCGTAGACCTGGTGGTCCAGTACCTCGGGTATCTGCTCCTTGGTGATCATGAGCCTCTCCTCGTTGCCGGCTTCCTCTGGCTCCAAGACTGCGAATAACCACCCGAAAGGACCTGGAAACCGGCAAAAGGGACAAACGCTGATAAAAATGAACAGTTTCCCTTCCCTCCGCTTCCCTCCCCTCCGCCGAAGCCGGGGCGCTCCTCCCCGCCCACCCGTGTAGCGGCGCAATCACCGGGTACCCGTGCCGCCGGCGACCCGAGCGGGCCGAAGGGAGACGCCGCGTGCCGCTCCGGCTTGAGGACTACGCTCTGCTGGGCGACACCCGTACCGCCGCACTGGTGGGCTACGACGGCTCGGTGGACTGGCTGTGCCTGCCCCGGTTCGACTCCGACGCGTGCTTCGCCGCCCTGCTGGGCCGCCCCGAGCACGGCCGCTGGCTGCTGGCCCCCCGTGACCGGGCCCGGCCACTGGCCCGCCGCTACCGGGACGACAGCGCGGTACTGGAGACCGAGTACGCCGGCCCCGAGGGCCGGGCCCGGGTGACCGACTGCATGCCCGTCGACGGCGACCACCCCTCGGTGGTGCGCGTGGTCGAGGGCCTGGAGGGGCGGGTGCGGATGCGCTCGCTGGTGCGTCTGTGCTTCGACTACGGCGTCACCCCGGCCTGGTTGCGGCCCGAGGGACGCAGGCTGCGCGCCTACGCGGGGCCGGACGTGGTCGTCCTCGACTCCGGCACGGACTTCACCGTGGACGGTGACGGCCGCTGCGTCGCGGACTTCTCCGTCGACGCGGGCCGGAAGGTGGGCTTCAGACTGGCATGGAGGGGCTTGCGCCACGGGGAGCCGGACCGGCCGGACACCGCGGAGCTGGTCCGGACGGTGGCCGCCACCGAACGGTGGTGGCGGGAGTGGGCCGGCCACTGCACCTACTCCGGCGATTACCGCGAGGCGGTGGTGCGCTCCCTGATCACGCTCAAGGCCCTGAGCTACTCGCCCAGCGGCGGCATCGTGGCCGCCCCCACCACCTCCCTGCCCGAGCAACTGGGCGGTGTGCGCAACTGGGACTACCGCTACTGCTGGCTGCGCGACGCCACCTTCACCCTCATGGCACTGCTGGACTCCGGATACGAGCGGGAGGCGGTGGCCTGGCGCGACTGGCTGCTGCGCGCGCTGGCAGGCGACCCGCGGCGGATGCAGATCATGTACGGCGTCGAGGGCGAACGGCTGCTGAGCGAGACGGAACTGGACTGGCTGCCCGGTTACGAGCACTCCCGCCCCGTGCGCATCGGCAACGCCGCCTCCGGCCAGCTCCAGCTGGACGTCCACGGGGAGCTCATGGACGCCCTGCACCAGGCCAGGGCCCACGGCGTGCCGCCGGACCAGGACGCCTGGCGGGTCCAGCGCGTGCTGATGGACTTCCTGGAGTCCCACTGGCGCGATCCCGACAACGGCATCTGGGAGGTGCGCGGCCCGCGCCGGGACTTCACCCACTCCAAGGTGATGGCCTGGGTGGCCGCGGACCGGGCGGTCAAGGCCGTGGAGCACTTCGGTCTGGAGGGACCCGCCGACCGGTGGAGGAGCCTGCGGCGGGAGATCTTCCGCGAGGTCTGCGCGTACGGCTACGACCCCGACCGCGCGACCTTCACCCAGTTCTACGGCTCCGCGGAGCTGGACGCCTCGCTGCTGCTCATCCCGTCCGTGGGATTCCTGCCCGCGAACGACCCGCGGATGAGGGGAACCGTCGCCGCGATCGAACGGGAGCTGCTCAGGGACGGCCTGGTGCAGCGCTACACCATGGGCGGCCGCACCGACTCCGTGGACGGCCTGCCCGCGGGCGAGGCGGCCTTCCTGCCCTGCTCCTTCTGGCTGGCCGACAACTACATCCTCCAGGGCCGCGTGCGGGAGGGCCGGGAGCTGTTCGAGCGGCTGCTCGACCTGCGCAACGACCTGGGCCTGCTCTCGGAGGAGTACGACACCGGGCACCGGCGGCTGGTCGGCAACTTCCCCCAGGCCCTCTCCCACATCCCGCTGATCGACACCGCGCAGAACCTGGCCGGGGGCCGGGGCCCCTCCCGCCTCCGCTCCGGCGACGGGAGCTCCTGAGCCCCCCGCTCCCCTCGCTCCCGAGCCCGGTGCTCACAAGCCCGGCGGCGCTCAGTGCCGGGCGAGCTCGATGACCGTCTTGACGTCGTCCGGCCGCCGTTCGAAGGCCTGGGCGAAGGACTCCAGCGGCACCCGGCGGGTGATCAGCGCGTCCAGCCAGCCCCGGTCCGCCCCGGCGAGGGCCTCGGCCGCGGCGGCGTAGTGCTGCCGGTTGGCGTTGACCGAGCCGACCACCGCGGAGTTGTCCAGCACCAGCTCGCGGTTGAGGTATCCGGCGTCCACCTCCAGGGTGCGGCCGGCGGGCGACAGACCGGTCAGGCAGAGCACCCCGTAGGGGTCCATGGCCGACATCACCCCGAACACCACCGGCGCGGCGCCGGTCGCCTCGATCACCACGTCCGGCCGCACCCGCTCCATGACCCGCTCGGCGTCCTCGCAGTGGTACTCGGCGCCCAGCCCGCGGACCAGTTCCGGCTTGGGGCCGCTCTCCACCCGGTCCAGGACGTGGACCTCCAGACCGCGCCGCCGCCCGAGCAGCGCGGCGAGCAGCCCGATCGGCCCGGCCCCCGTGACGAGCACCGAGTGCGGGGCGAACCAGGACCTCCCGCCGACGCGCTCCACCTGGTCCCACGCCTTGGCCACCACGGTGGCGGGCTCCATGAGTACCCCGACGTGCTCCAGCCCGGGGTCCAGGCGCACCGCGTAGTCGGTCTCGACCGTCCAGGAGGTGGAGGCGTATCCGTCGAGCCCCTTGATGCCGCGCTCGGTGAACATCCCGTTGCGGCACATGTCGAAGTAGCCGTGGGCGCACGCCCCGCACGGCACGGGGTCGGGCCGGCGGACGACGCCGACCACCAGGTCGCCGGGCACCCAGCCGCTGTCCGGCGGCGCCTGGCGCACCCGGCCCAGGGACTCGTGGCCGATGACCAGCCGCTCCCGGTCCGGCGGCGGGGCTCCGTGGCCTCCCGAGACGATCTCCAGATCGGTGCCGCACACGCCGACGGCCAGGCCGTCCACCAGCAGTTCCCCCTCCCCCGGCTCGGGGTCGGGGAGGGTGTCGAGCCGCAGGGAGTTCCTCCGGTCGGGAGCCACGGTCAGTGCCTGCACGTCCACTCCATCCGTCGGTCGGGGTCCGGTGTCTCCCCGGTACCCCCGGCCGCGCCGGACACGCGCCACACTGGGGGCATGTGCCGCAGCATCAGGACACTCCGACCGCCCATGGCGCCCGAGGCGAGCGACGAGGACATCCGCGCCGCCGCCCTGCAGTACGTCCGCAAGGTCTCGGGCTTCAGGGCGCCCGCCGCCCACAACCGCGCCGCCTTCGAGCGCGCCGTCGAGGCCGTGGCCGAGGCGACCCGGGAGCTCCTGGACGACCTGGAGGTACGCGGCCGGGGCGGCGCCCGGCCGCCCGGGGAGCCTTCGTCCCGCTCCTGACCTCCCCGCCCGGTCCCCCGGCCCCTGCCTCCGGACAGGGGCAGGGCCAACGGGCGTTGGCCTAGACTCGCCGCCATGCAGCCGACCGACACCGCCCCCGGCGGCCGTCCCCGCCGCTCCGACGCCACCCGGGCCGCCATCCTGGAGGCGGCCCGCGAGCGCTTCGCCTCCGACGGTTACGAGCGCGCCACCATCCGCGCCATCGCCCGGGACGCGGGCATCGATCCTTCGATGGTGATGCGCTACTACGGCAACAAGGAGGGGCTGTTCGCTGCGGCCAGCGAGTTCGACCTGCGCCTTCCCGACCTGGCCGCCGTGCCCCGCGAGGAGGCCGGGGCCGTGCTGGTCGGGCACTTCCTGGAACGCTGGGAGGAGGACGACGTGCTGAACGCGCTGCTGCGCGTCGGCGTCACCAACCCCGCGGGCGCCGAGCGCATGCGCGCGGTCTTCCAGGAGCAGGTGGCCCCCGCGGTGGCGGCCGTCTGCCCCGATCCGGAGCGGGCGGGGGCCCGCGCGGCCCTGGTGGTCTCGCAGATCCTGGGCATGGCCGTGAGCCGGTACGTGCTGCGCTTCCCGCCCGCGGCCGGGATGCCGCGGGCGGAGGCCGTCGCCTGGCTGGCGCCGACGGTGCAGCGCTACCTGACGGCGGAGTCGCCCTGACGCACCCCGAATGCCAACGGTTGTTGGCCAACATCTGTTGACTCGATGCCGCCCGGCGCGCCATCCTGGCACCAGACGTTGGCCAACAACCGTTGGCACCAAACGGAAGAGGTGCTGCCCCATGAGCGGAACCGCCGAAGCCACCACCCCCGCGCTCCCCGGCCGGACGGACGTCGTCATCGTCGGCGCCGGGCCCACCGGTCTGGCCCTGGCCGCCCACCTGGCCTCCGCCGGCGTGGCCTTCCTCCTGCTGGACCGGCTGCCGCAGGGCGCGGGCACCTCGCGCGCGGGAGTCGTCCACGCCCGCACCCTGGAGACGCTGGAGCCGGTGGGGGCCGCCGCCCCGCTGGTCGAGCGCGGTCTGCGGGTGACACGGTTCGGCGTGAGCCGGGGACGGCACCGGCTGGCGACCGTCGCGTTCGACGGCCTGCCAACCCCGTACCCCTACGCGCTGATGCTCCCGCAGCACGAGACCGAGGCCGTACTGCGAGGCCGCGTCCGCTCCCTCTCCGGCGACCGCGCCCCGGTACGCCGCCCGTACACCGTGACCGGCCTCGGGCAGGAGCCCGGCGGGGTGACCGTCACGGTGGACGGCCCGCGGGGGACACAGACCGTGCGGGCCGCCTACGCCGTCGGCGCCGACGGGATGCGCAGCACGGTCCGGGAAGCGGCCGGCATCGGCTACCGGGGCGGCCGCTACGCCCAGTCCTTCGTGCTGGCGGACGTGCGGATGGACTGGCGGCCCGGCCGCGAGGAGGTGTCCATGCTGTTCGGCCCGGACGGGCCGGCCCTGGTGGCCCCTCTGCCCGGGGACGTCTTCCGTCTGGTGGCCGCCGTGCCCGAGGCGCCCGGGGAACCGGACGCCGCGCTCGTCCAGCGGGTGCTGGACGAGCGCGCGGACGGGCAGGGGCGGGTCGGCGAGTTGCTGTGGGGCTCGCGCTTCCACGCACACCACCGGATCGCCGACCGCTACCGCGCCGGGCGGATCGTGCTGGCCGGCGACGCCGCCCACGTCCACAGCCCCGCCGGCGGTCAGGGCATGAACATCGGCATCCAGGACGCCGGCGCCCTCGGGCGGGCGCTGGCCGACATCCTCCTCCGCGGCGCGGACCCGGACGCCCGGCTGGACGCCTACGAACGGGAGCGGCGCCCGGCGGCCGAACGCGTCATCGCCTTCACCGACCGCCTCACCCGGGCGGTCACCGCCCGCTCCCTGCCCGTCCGCGCCGGCCGGGACGTGACCCTGCGTCTGCTGGGCCACGTCCCGGCCTGGCGCACCCGGCTCGCCGCCGAACTGGCCGGGCTCCGCACCTGACCCGGCCGGCGGGCAGGGGCCCCTCAGCACCCGTCAGTACCCGCCGGAGTCCCCGTGCCCGCCGTACGGGACCAGCCGGGCCAGAGCGCCGGGCAGTCCGCCGGTGTGCACCACTCCCAGCCGCCGGGTGGCGCGGGTGAGGGCGACGTAGAGGTCGTTCAGGCCGCGCGGCGAGGCGGCCGCGATCTCCTCCGGCCCGACGAGCAGTACGGAGTCGAACTCCAGGCCCTTGGCCCGTGCGACGTCCAGCACCGCCACCGTGCCCTCCAGCCTCACCTCCCGCCCGGTCTCCGCCCCGGGCACGGCCGCCGCCACCGCGCGGCCCAGCTCCGCCAGCCGGGCGCCGGGCACGATCACCGCCAGCCGCCCCTCCCCCACGGCCACCGCCTCCTTCGCCGCCAGCTCGGCGACCCGGTCGGGCAGTTCACCCCGCGGTACGCGCAGACGCCACGGCCGTACGCCGGTGGAGCGCACCGGCCGCGGCGGCTCGGCGGCCGTTCCCAGCGCGGCCAGCACGCCGGCGGCGACCTCCGCGATCTCCGCGGGGGTGCGGTAGTTGACCTCCAGCCGCTCCAGCCGCCACCGGTCCCCCACGTGCGGGGCGAGCGCCTCGTCCCAGGACGCCGCCCCGCCCCGGGTCCCCGCCTGGTCGATGTCGCCGACCAGGGTCATCGACCGGCCGGGGCAGCGCCGCATCAGCAGCCGCCAGTCCATCGCGGACAGCTCCTGCGCCTCGTCCACGACGACATGGCCGAAGGCCCAGGTCCGGTCGGCCGCCGCGCGCTCGGCCGGGGTGCGGTGGTCGCCCTCCTCGTGGCGCTCGGCCAGCAGGCCGGCGTCCAGCAGATCGTGGGCGGTGAGCGTCTCGGCCTCCTCGCCGGCCTCCAGATCGGTGGAGCGGGAGCCGTGGGCGGTGTCCAGCGCCTCCTGGGCAAGGGCGATCCGCTCGCGGCGCCCGGCCTCGGCGGCGGCGCGGGCGGCCCGGTCGTCCTCCCCCAGCAGTTCGGCGGCCTCGTCCAGCAGGGGTACGTCCGCCGGGGTCCACCGGCTTCCCGGGGCGCGTTCCAGCAGCGCGCGTTCGGCGGGTGCGAGCCGGGGGGCGGCGGACGCCAGCCGCTCGGGCGAGGCGTACAGGTCCGCCAGCAGGCACTGCGGCGTCAGGGACGGCCACATCGCGTCGACCGCCGCGCGCACCCCGGCATCCGCCGCCAGCTCCCGGCGGATGCCCTCGATCTCCTCCTCGCCCAGCAACTCGGCCTGAAGGTCCTCGCCGGCCACGGGGGCGGGCTCGGCGAACGGCTCGCCGTCCTCACCGAGGGCTCCGAGCACCGACTCCGTCAGCTCCTCCGCGACCCGCCGGGCGAGGGCGTCGAGGACGAGCCGGGCGAACACCGGCCGCGCCCGGTTGTGCGGCAGCCCGGTGGCACGGGCCCGCTCCAGCGCCCGCAGGCAGCCGGCGCGGTCCAGCCGTACGGTCTCACGGCCGTGGACGGCCTCCAGCCCGCCGTCGGGGACGTGCTGCCGGTCGCGCACGGCGGCGGCCACGACCTGAGCCATCACCGCCCGGCCCTTGACCTCGGCCGCCCCGGGCGGCTCCTCGCCGTCGGCGGTGACGCCGGGGTACAGCTCACCCACCGTGGACAGCAGCACGCTGGTCTCGCCGAGGGAGGGAAGCACCTCCGCCACGTACCGCAGGAAGACCGGGTTGGGGCCGACGACCAGCACCACGCTGCGGGCCAGCCGCTCCCGGTGGGTGTACAGCAGGTACGCCGCGCGGTGCAGGGCGACGGCGGTCTTCCCGGTGCCGGGACCGCCCTGTACGACCAGCACGCCGGCGTGGGGGGAGCGGATGACCCGGTCCTGCTCGGCCTGGACGGTCTCGACGATGTCGCCCATCCGGCCGGTGCGGTCGGCGCTCAGCGCGGCCAGCAGGGCGGCCTCTCCCACGAGCGCGCCGTCGCCGCCGTCCGGTCCGAGCAACTCGTCCTGGACGCCGGTGACCGTCCGGCCGCTGGTCCGGATGTGGCGGCGGCGCCTCACACCCTGCCGGGAGATTCCGGTGGCGGTGTAGAAAGGGCGCGCGGCGGGAGCCCGCCAGTCGATGAGCAGCGGTTCCCCGTCCGTGTCCCCGTCCGGGTCGTCATTCGCGATTCCGAGCCGCCCGACATAGCGCCGTCCGCCGTCGAGCAGATCGAGCCTGCCGAAACACAGCCCGTTCTCCGCGGAATCCAGGCGGCTGATTCCCTCCCGGTGGCGGGCGGCGGCCACATCCCTCTCCAGTAGGGCCTGGTGACCGGTCCCGCTCTGCGACAGAGCCGTCCTCAGCCGCCCGGCCTCCTGCTCACGCAGCTCGTCGAGCCTGCGGTACAGGCGGGTGACGTAACACTGCTCCCCCTCGATTTCCTGCCTTGACAAAACACTCCCCCATTCGCTATTCTCAACTCGACTGAAACTTTCTTTTTCTTCGAAAAAGACGCGAGTTCGCGAATATAGCGAATACGGGGTTCGTCATTCAACCCCGCGCCACTTTCTCTCCCCCCTTTTTCCGTGAAGCCGTGCGGGCCGATACGGTCAACGGCCCGTCGAGCCGTCGATGCGCTCGCGCAGGATGTCAGCGGTGTCCGTCGTGTCCGTCATGCGGCGACCCCAGCCGCCGCGCACGCCCCCCGGGGGCAGAGCCCGGAGCGACTCAGGCCAGCAGGGCGTGCAGCGAGGCGGTCATCGCGGCGGCGAACGCCTCCTCCGTTCCGGCGTCCACCCGGTCCAGCGACAGGTAGGGATTGAGGTCCTCCAGCTCCACGAGCAGCAGCTCCCCGTCCGCCGTACGGCAGGCGTCCACCCGCTGGATGCCGTGGTCGATGGCGTTCCAGTCCACGAACCGCTGGGCGAAGACGAGGTCGTCCGCCGTGGGGGCGTACGGCTCCAGCTCCCAGCGCCGCGCGGGGTCGGGGGCGTAGAGGGCGTACTGGAACGAGCGGTCGACGAAGTAGAACGAGACCTCGTGGCGGAAGTCGATCCTCGGCTGGACCAGCAGGCCCGCGTCGAGCCCGAGGGCGAGGTCGGCCAGCCGCTCCGCGGGGACGACCTCCAGGCCGATGGAGTCGGCGCCGAGCTCGGGCTTGACGACGTACTCGGCCGCCGGCGGCAGCCGGTCCAGGTCCTCGCGGCGGTCGACGGTGGGGATGACCGGCTCACCCGCCGCGCTCAGCTCGGTCAGATACCGCTTCCCGACCATGTCCGCCCTGCCCGACAGCTCGTTGAAGACCCTGCTCCCCCGCTCCAGCGCCCGGGCGCGGAAGTCCTCCCAGGCTTCCCGGTGGTGCAGCACGGGGCCGCTGTTGCGCACCACGACCGCGTCGAAGGCGTCCATCAGCGCCGCCGCGTCGCGCGGGTGGCAGAGCGCGATCCGGAAGTCCCGGCGCAGCCGGGCCGAGAGGCGGACGTCCTCGTCGCCGTAGCGGCGGCCCCGGGCCTCGTAGGAGAGGTCGGTGACGTAGAGCAGTGCGGGCTTGTGGCGCATGGTTCCCGTTCCCTGTCGCGTGTCGGTCCCCGAGAAGCTACCTCCCGGCCTCCGGGGACCGGCCGCCCCCTCCGTCCGGACGGGGTACCCCGGGCGGAGCAGAGGAAATGTGCTGATATCACTCTTCCGCCGCTTTCGGCACCCCGGACGCTCTGTGAAGCTTGAGGGACACACGGTGACAAACCCATCGCCACACAGGGAGTTGACCCATGGTGCTGTCGATCTCCGGTGTCCTGCTGTTCGGAGTGATCGTCTTCCTGTTCTTCCGCAAGGACAACCTCAAGCTCTCCCACGCCATCGTGTGCGCGCTCTTCGGGTTCTACCTGGCGGGATCGGCGATCGCACCCGGCATCCAGGCGGGCGGGGACACCCTCGCCAACCTCCTCGGGAACATCCCCTTCTAGGAACCCCTCCCCGGTACGCCCACCGGGATCCCCGCACCCACGACCCGCAGGACTTCGAGCCCCAGGGCTCCGGACGGCAGGAGATTCGGCGTGGCCTGGCGGCCCTTCCCCCCGGCACTCACCCCGCTGCACG
>NZ_JAKMAY010000099.1:0-18102 GCF_022015835.1 Streptomyces sp. ICN903
GCCCGGGAGGGCCCGGGAGGGGAGGGCCCGGCCGGGGAGGGCTCAGCCGAGGAAACCCACGGCCCACAGCCCGCTCAGCCCGCCGGCCAGCATGAAGCCGGGCATCAGGACCTGCACCTCGACCCAGCTGCCCGCCTTGAACCGCATGGGCTTGGGCGTGCCCAGCGGATACCAGCGCTTGCTCCCCACGGGTATCGGCCACAGGACCGGGCAACCGGAGACGGTGATGGCGTCGCCGAGGTCGTGGACCAGGGCGCCCAGCACGATCGGCAGCCCCAGCCACAGGTACTCCTGGCCGGGTGCGGTGAACAGCCAGTCCGCCCCGTTCCCGGGCTTGTTCAGGATGTCCGCCAGGATCCAGGCGCTGGTCGCCCCCAGCAGCCACACCAGAACGTCGCTGGAGACCCGCGCCGCCCGCCACAGCAGGCCCTCGACGGCCAGCACCATGTGGACGAAGAGGATGCCCAGCACCGCCCAGCGCCCGCCGAGCACCGCGAAGGCCGAGAAACCGGCGCCCATCGCCACCGCCCACAGCCAGGTGTGGGTGAGGGTGCGGTGGCCTCCCGCACGGCGCGGGTCGCCGGACTTGCGGGTGGCCTTGTAGACCGCGCACGAGAGTTTCTCGATCACCATGCACAGCCATCTGGAGAGCGGGCCGAAGGCACGGGAGATCGTCGCCGACTTGTGGTCCAGGTCGGGTGCGAGAGCCGCGCCCGCGCAGATCAGGGCGCCGACCACCAGGACCGGCCACGGCATCGGCCGGTCCAGGGCGTCCGCCACCGCTCCCACCCCCAGCCACGCCGCCGCCCCCGACAGTGAATGCGCCGGTCCCATCATGTGCGTCCCCACCCCATCGCGCTCGCTCCTGCGTTGTGCCGGTGGCACAGCGTAGTGCCGATGATCTTCGTGCGGTCGGCCGGTTCCCACCGCGGGCGCCGCGGCAGGCAGTATGGAGGGCGTGACCCTTATCGATCAGATGCCGAGCACCGCAGATCCCGACACTCTCTACGAAGCCTTCTCCGGCTGGGCCGAGGGACGGGGCATCACGCTCTATCCCGCCCAGGAGGAGGCGCTGATCGAAGTGGTCTCCGGGGCGAACGTCATCCTGTCCACGCCGACCGGGTCCGGCAAGAGCCTGGTCGCGGCCGGGGCGCACTTCGCCGCGCTCGCCCAGGACAAGGTCACCTTCTACACCGCCCCCATCAAGGCCCTGGTGTCGGAGAAGTTCTTCGACCTGTGCAAGATCTTCGGCACCGAGAACGTCGGCATGCTCACCGGCGACGCCTCGGTCAACGCCGACGCGCCCGTCATCTGCTGCACCGCCGAGGTACTCGCCTCCATCGCGCTGCGCGACGGCGCGGACGCCGACATCGGCCAGGTCGTGATGGACGAGTTCCACTTCTACGCCGAGCCGGACCGCGGCTGGGCCTGGCAGATCCCGCTGCTGGAGCTCCCCCAGGCGCAGTTCGTCCTGATGTCGGCGACGCTCGGTGACGTGAGCAGGTTCGAGGAAGACCTGACGCGGCGCACCGGGCGGCCGACCGCCGTGGTGCGCTCCGCCACCCGGCCGGTGCCGCTGAGCTACGAGTACCGCACGACCGGCCTGACCGAGACGCTGACCGAGCTGCTCGAAACCCATCAGGCGCCGGTCTACATCGTGCACTTCACCCAGGCCCAGGCGGTGGAGCGCGCCCAGGCGCTGATGAGCATCAACATGTGCTCGCGCGCCGAGAAGGACGAGATCGCCAAGCTGATCGGCAACTTCCGTTTCACCACCAAGTTCGGGCGGAACCTCTCGCGCTACGTCCGGCACGGCATCGGGGTGCACCACGCCGGAATGCTGCCGAAGTACCGGCGGCTGGTGGAGAGGCTGGCCCAGGCGGGCCTGCTGAAGGTGATCTGCGGTACCGACACCCTCGGGGTGGGCGTCAACGTGCCCATCCGCACGGTGCTGTTCACCGCGCTGACCAAGTACGACGGCAACCGGGTGCGGGTGCTGCGGGCGCGGGAGTTCCACCAGATCGCGGGCCGCGCCGGCCGGGCCGGTTTCGACACCGCGGGCCTGGTCGTGGCCCAGGCCCCCGAGCACGTCATCGAGAACGAGAAGGCCCTCGCCAAGGCGGGCGACGACCCGAAGAAACGCCGCAAGGTGGTGCGGAAGAAGGCCCCGGAGGGCTTCGTCAACTGGAGCGAGCAGACCTTCGAGAAACTGATCGCCTCCGAGCCGGAGCCGCTCACCTCCCGCTTCAGGGTGACCCACGCGATGCTGCTGTCCGTCATCGCCCGGCCCGGTGACGCCTTCGCCGCGATGCGCAAGCTGCTGGAGGACAATCACGAGGACCGGCGCAGCCAGCTGCGCCACATCAGGCGGGCGATCGCCATCTACCGCTCCCTGCTGGACGGCGGGGTCGTCGAACAGCTGGACGCACCCGACGCCGAGGGGCGCCGCATCCGGCTGACCGTGGATCTCCAGCAGGACTTCGCGCTCAACCAGCCGCTGTCGACCTTCGCGCTCGCCGCGTTCGAACTGCTGGACCCCGAGTCCCCCTCGTACGCGCTGGACATGGTCTCCGTGGTGGAGTCCACACTGGACGACCCGCGGCAGATCCTGGCCGCCCAGCAGAACAAGGCCAGGGGCGAGGCCGTCGCGCAGATGAAGGCCGACGGCGTCGAGTACGAGGAACGCATGGAGCGGCTGGCGGACATCGGCTACCCCAAGCCGCTGGAGGAGCTGCTCTCCCATGCCTACGGCGTCTACCGCAAGAGCCACCCGTGGGTCGGCGACCATCCCCTGTCCCCCAAATCCGTGATCCGTGACATGTACGAACGGGCCATGACCTTCGGTGAGTTCGTCTCCCACTACGAGCTGGCCCGCACCGAGGGCATCGTGCTGCGCTACCTGGCCAGTGCCTACAAGGCGCTGGAGCACACCGTGCCCGACGACCGGAAGTCCGAGGATTTCCAGGACATCGTCGAGTGGCTGGGCGAGATGGTGCGCCAGGTCGACTCCAGCCTGCTGGACGAGTGGGAGCAGCTGGCCAACCCCGAGGACGAGACGGCCGAGGAGGCCCAGGACCGCGCCGACCAGGTCAAGCCCGTCACCGCCAACGCCCGCGCCTTCCGCGTGCTGGTGCGCAACGCGATGTTCCGGCGGGTGGAGCTGGCCGCCCTGGACAAGGTCGAGGAGCTGGGCGAGCTGGACGCCGAGGCCGGCTGGGACGCCGACGCCTGGGCCGAGGCCATGGACGCCTACTGGGACGAGTACGACGATCTGGGCACCGGCCCGGACGCCCGCGGCCCGAAACTGCTGCGGATCGAGGAGCGCCCCGAGGACGGCCTGTGGCGGGTGCGGCAGACGTTCGCCGACCCCGGCGGCGACCACGACTGGGGGATCACCGCCGAGGTCGACCTCACGGCCTCCGACGAGGAGGGCCGGGCGGTGATCAAGGTCATCGACGTCGGTCAGCTCTGACGGCTGCCGCGGGCTCGCGCCCCGGCCGGCACAGGGGACGGGCCGACCGCGCCGTGCTCAGCGCCAGCGTCAGGCCCATCCGGTGCCAGAGGACCTCCTCCTCGCCGGCGGCGGTGAGCAGCCTGCGCACGGCCCTCCTGGCCGCGAGGGACTCCGGCCGGGCGGTGGTCAGCTCCGGTCGCAGTTCCTCCAGCCGGGCCCGCTCGCCCGGATCCGGTACGGCCTCCCGCAGTACTTCCGGCGTGAGCACCGCGGCGTGGGCGGCGGCGGCCGCCCACGGATCGTCCGTCCGGCGGACCGCCTGGGCGATCCGCCGGTTGCGCCAGTGGCGCGGACGCCAGTCCTCGCCCTCGGCCAGGATGCGCAGCAGCCCTTCGGGCAGCGGGCCGCCGAGCAGCGCCGGCCGGTGCTCGGCGACGTCCCGCAGTTCGCTGGCGAGGTAGAACCAGACCACCGCCCGGTAGCGGTTGAGGGAGAAGCGCACCGGGCCGAAGCAGCCGGCCCGGGCCAGCCGCGTGAAGCGCACCGGAGTGACACCCAGCAGCCCGGCGCCCTCCCGCGCACCGACCAGACGCAGCCGCTCACGCAAAGTGGCCGGAAATCCCTCCTCCGCGCGCACCCGCGCCAGCTCGGCCACCGGCACCCGGCGGCGCCGGCTCTCCCGCCTCGACGCCACCGTCGCCAGCGCACCCAGCTCCACGGCCAGTTCCAGCTCCCTCGGCCTGATCCCCAGCATCCGGTGCGCCTCGCCCATCGGCACGGCCTCCACCGCGTCCGTCTTCCGTGTACCGGACTTCTCCGCCCGTGCCAGTCCGACCGGCATGGTGATCCCCCTGCGCATCTCGACGACTACCGTGTGCGACGAAGGTAGTCCGTTGCCGATCCGCTCCGGGGAGCCTGTGGAAAACCTGGAGAAAGCCCTGGTGGGGCTGTGTCCGGCGACACGGGCCTGCGGCGGCCCGGCGGGGCGGCGGGCCTTGGGCCGCCGCTCAGTGGCCGTTGCGCATGGCCACTCCCAGGTGCTCGCCGACCCGGTTCACCAGCAGGGTCGTCTCGTAGGCGATCTGACCCATGTCGGCGTCCGCCTCGGCGAGCACGCACAGACAGCTGCCGTCTCCGGCGGCCGTCACGAAGAGCATCCCCTCGTCGAACTCGATCATCGTCTGCCGCGCCCGGCCCACGTGGAAGCGGTCCCCCGTGCCTCTGGCCAGGCTGTGCAGCCCGGACGCGACGGCGGCCAGGTGTTCGGCCTCGCTCCGCTCCAGGCTCTGGGCGGCTCCGGTGACCAGCCCGTCGTTCGAGAGCACCAGCGCATGCCGTACCGAAGGCATCCGCTGCGTCAGATCGTCCAGGAGCCAGTCCAGCTCGCTGCTCAGGGCCATCCCCGATTCCCCCTTCTCATGGTCATGCGGTGCCAGCCTTACCCACGACGGGCCCCGGAGCAACCATCGATCTCGGCCGCCCGCCGACCGGTCGGAACAGGAAGGAAACCGGAAGCAGGGGTACCGGGACCGGTCACCGGGAAAGGCACCGACAGTGGACGATGACGACCGTTCGACGGAGTACGACGGGACACGCGTGCTGGAGTTCTTCACCGAGCGGGCCGCCGGCTGGGACGCCCGCTTCCCCGACGACGGCCCCGCCTACGACGCCGCCGTGGCCGAGCTGGGTCTGTTCCCCGGCGACACGGTGCTGGACGCCGGGTGCGGCACCGGGCGCGCGCTGCCCGCGCTGCGCGCGGCGGTGGGCAGACAGGGCACGGTGGTGGGCGTCGATCTCACCCCGGCGATGCTTGAGGTCGCCGTCCTGGCCGGACGGCACCGCGGCGCACTGCTGACCGTCGCCGACGCCGCCCGGCTGCCGCTGCGCGACGGAGTGCTCGACGCGGTGTTCGCGGCCGGCCTGGTGTCGCACCTGCCCGACCCGGCCGCCGGCCTGCGGGAGCTGGCCCGGGTGGTCCGGCCCGGCGGCCGTCTCGCGCTGTTCCATCCGGTCGGGCGCGCCGCTCTCGCCGCCCGGCACGGGCGCCCGCTCGGGCCGGACGACCCGCGGGCCGAGCCGAACCTCCGCCCGCTGCTGGCCGCCGCGGGCTGGCGCCTGGTCTCCTGCGCCGACGAGGAGCACCGCTACTTCGCACTGGCCGTACGCGACTGAAGCGCCGTGCGCGGTCCCTCCGTGGGGTGCGGGCGGCGGAGGGCGCCCCTGGTGTGTCCCCGGTCTCTCGACGCCGCCCCCCTGACGTGGCTAGGGTGCGCGGACGATGTCCGGAGAGTCCGGAGAGGAGGCCGACGTGGCAGAGGCACAGGACGCGTGCGGCGGGGGCGACGACGCGCTGTACGTGCTGACCGCGGCGCTGCTCACCCCCGCGCAGTTCCCGAGCGTCCTCGGCGACGACTATCCCGAGGCGTGCGCCGCCCTGGGACTGGAGCCGTACGCGGAGGGCCACGGCCTCGTCCTCGGCCAGGACGGGCAGGGCGCGCGCTGGACCGTCGTCACGGAGGACGTGTCCCTGGTGGCGTGCGCGATCGCCGCCTGGGACTGCGGCATGGAGTACGACCTGTCCCCCGACGAGCGGACGATCGCCGCCGTGCTGCCCGGCTGGCCGCTGGCGCTGGCGGTGGCCGCGCCCGGTGTCCCCGCCCCCCACGACCCGGAGCCCGATCCGGAGCTGGACGGCGGCCGGGCGCCGCTGTCCCCGCCGGACACCTCGCGCTGGGGCCCGGCGCAGCGGCGGCTGGGCGCGGACGAGATCGCGCTGCAGTGGGCGAACTGGCGCGCCCGGGTCGACGCGGACGTGACGTTCGTCGATCCGGGCGAGAACCCCAACAGCAGGGTCCGGCGGGTTCTGGAGGAGGCCCGCGGCTATGTGCACTCCCCGCCGCCGCCCGGCCGGATCCGTTCCGCCTTCGCCACCGAGGAGGCCCGCACTCTCCGTGCGGACGGGCCCGGCTGGAGTCTGGTGGCGCGGACCGACGACATAGCGTTCGTCCTGCTGGACGACGAGCCCGGCGAGGTGCTCCCGGTGGGCCGCGGTTCGGAGCTGCCCGGGCTGCTCAAGGCCCTGGACGATCTGGCGGTGCGGCCGGACGCGGCGGCCTGAGCTCCGGGCGGCCCGCGCGGGCCGCCGGCCGTGTCCGGGTCAGCGCCCGAGCTCCTTGCGGCTCACCCGCCGCACCCTGCGCCGCTGCGAGGGGTCCAGCGCCAGGTAGGCGATCGCCGGCACACCGACCACCACCGCCAGGGCTATCAGGAAACTGCCGGTAAGCACCCACAGCAGCAGCCCCACCGCCACACCGCCGACGGCGATCTTTCCACGGTTGGTCATCTTCCACGCCTCCTCCGGCGGCGGTGCGACCGCCGCTCACTCCGGAGAACGTACGTACGGGCCGCCTGGTTCCGCGTCTTCGCCTCCGTACAGCGGAGCGCGGGGCGGGAGAGCGGCGCCGGTGGTGGCCCGCGGTTCCCGCGGGCCACCACCGGCCACCGTCCCGGCCGGGCCCCGGTCGTGCTTCGGCCGGGTTGCGCCGGGGACGGATCAGGAGTGGATCAGGAGTGGATCAGGCGAGGCTCTCCATCACGGGGTAGTAGCCACCGGACTGGCCGGCCGCCTTGGGGTGGTACGAGTTGGTGATGTTGAGCCAGTCGACGCTGTGCAGCCACGAGTCGCCGGAGCAGATCTCGTGGCCGGTGAACCTGCCGCGGACGTCGCCGAAGGTGAAGCCGTGGTTGGCGACGCGCTTGGCGATGGTGTCGCTCAGGTGGTCGGCCGCGTCGTTGATGGCCGCGCGCGAGGTCTCGCTGAGTCCCACCCAGCAGCTGCCGTTGAGCTTGTAGAAGCGGGGGTAGTTGAGGACGACGACCCGGGCGTTGGGTGCCTTGCCGCGGATGGCGTTGTAGACCGCGTCGAGCTTCCCGGGCAGGGTGTTGGAGATGTAGGCGCGCGCCTCGTTGATCCGCGCGACGCACGCGTTGGTGCCCTGCAGGACACAGGTGGTCATGGCGTCGGCGAAGCCGGCGTCGTTGCCGCCGACGGAGATGCTCACCAGGGTGGTGCTCGACGTCAGGGGGCCGAGCTGGTTGTTGATGACGTCCCCGGTCTTGGCGCCGGAGCAGGCGGTGAAGTGGAAGGAGGCGGGTGCGTTCGCGTTCTTCCACAGCACCGGATACGCCTTGGTGCTGCGCTTGCAGGATCCGCTGGAACTGTCGTAGCTGCCGGCGCCGACTCCGGAGGAGTAGGAGTCGCCGAGCGCGACGTAGGAGGTGGCCGCGGCTTCCTGGGCGGATGCCACGCCCGCGCCGCCGAGTCCGAGTCCGACCAGGGCGGCGAGGGTGGCCGCCACGGACGCGAGACGGGACAACTTCATGAAGTCTCCTGGGTGTGGAGGGAAGAGGGGGGTGAGGTGCGCCTACTACGTAGTAGCAGTGCGGAGCACTTTCAGGAAGTGTCCATGCCAAAACTGATTCGGCATTCAGTTGAACAACAGCCCTGCGTCGCCGCAGGTAACAGCCTTTTCCCGACAAACAATCAAGTGTGCGGCCCAAGGGGCGGTGAGGGCCCGTCGGCACACCGCCCCGCACGGGGGCACTCCGCGGGGAAGCGCCCCGGGCCGTCGGTTCCGGCCGGGCGCCGGGTGGCGAGGGGAAGGTGACGCCGGGTCGGAGGGCCTGCCCGGGCACGCGTCCTCCGGCGGCCGGCTCCCTGCCACCGGCCACCGGGCGGCTCCCGTCCCCCCGGGAGCGGACCGTCAGGTCTGCACCTCCGGCTCGTATGCGTCGGGGCGCAGGCCGAACGTCCAGGCGACACCCTCGCGGGCGGTCCGTGTGGACGGCGGCACCCTCAGCCAGTACGTGCGGTACGTACCGTCCGGCTCAGGGGTGGAGTTGACCACCTCGACCGTCAGCACGGGCTCGTCGCCCTCCAGATCGATCCGCCACAGCACGCCGGTGGAGTCCCGGTGGACCGGCCGGGCGCCGGACTCGGCCAGGTAGCGGTCGTAACCGTAGTGCTCCAGCATCACGCGGCGCAGTTCGGCGTTCTCCTCCGCACGGATGCGCTCGGGGGTGAGGGCGTCCAGCCCGGCGAGGAAGTCCGCCGGGACCGGCATGCCCTTCCAGGCGTACAGGGCGAAACCGTCGGGGAAGACCAGTGCGGGGCCGTCGCCCCGGTCGAGCCGTCCGGCCTCGTCGCGGTGGAGTTCCAGGGGGCGCTCGGCGACGACCGCCACCCGCTCATAGGGCCACCACCAGCCGGCGGCGCGGGCGGCCGCCGCGAGCCCCGTCAGCGGGCCGGTCCCGTCCCCGTCCTCGTCCCCGCCCCCGAGAGCGGCCAGCCAGGGTGCGTCGTGCTGGCCGAGCACCGCGTCCAGCAGGGCCAGCCGCACCGCGGGCTCGTCCGCGGGCGTGGGCGCCGACTCCTCGACGACGCCGGTGCGTACGCGTTCCACCAGGAGTGCGGTGGTCTCCCACAGTGGTGCGCCGGTGCGTGCCCAGTGCTCCGCCCACCCCACCGGGCCCAGCCTCCCGTGCAGCCGTTCCCGTTCCGCCGCCCACGGCAGGGTGCGGACCTCCCGCCGTACGCTGCGGCCCGCTCCCCGCAGGGTTCGCACGGCGGCCACGGCCGCGCGCGGCGAGCCGGCCCACACGATGCGCTCGGGCTCGGCGAGCCCGGCCGTGCGGTACGCCAGGCGCACCCCGGCCTCCGCGGCGGACCGGTCGGCCGGACCGGTCCGCGCCGCGATCCGGCGCCACCGCTCCGCCTCCCCCGCCAGGTCCGCCGATTCACTCGTTTGAGTGTTCGTCACCGTTGTCATCGCCACTTTCCCTCCGCTCTTCCCCGCCCGGCCCACGACGCTCAGTCGGCGACGATCCGCACGGCGCCCGGGACGTACTCGCGTTGCCGGACCACCCGGTACCAGCCCCTGGGCAGCGGTATCGCGGCGTGCTCCTCGTGCACCACCCGTCCTCCGTCGGGGAGATGGAGCAGCAGCGGCCCGTACGGCCCCGCCTCCCGGACGAGCCGGCCCGGTCCCACCACGGCGTGCGCGTGCCCGGTGACCTCGCCCAGGGCCAGCACCATCCGCCCCCGGGCGTCCCGCGGCAGCCCGGGCTGCTCCGTCGCGGAATCCGGCACGGCCTCCTCGTCCACCGGCACGATCAGCACGTCTCCCTGGCGGTACACGCGACTCTCCCCTCGACGTCCGCGCCGGTCCGTCCGGCGGCGGTGGACGGAAAACTAGGACAGGGGTCTGACAGAGCGCCTCGAAGGGCCCGGCCCCGCACGGCGGACTGTCAGCGGCGGTTGATAGAACCTTCCGTACTGTCGGCACGCGTTCGGGGGAGCCCCATGACCGTCAACGAGCACCTGCGGGAGCTGCACGCCCTGCCCGCCCACACCTACATGCCGCCCGGCGCGGGCGGCCGGTCGGGCCCGCTGCCGGCGGCCGCGTCCGTGGCCTGGCGCCTGTTCTACGACTCCTACGACGACGACTTCCCGGCCGAGGACTTCGAGGACGTCTGGCGCGGCTTCCTGGCGGCCGTGGACACCACGGCCGTCCGCGCCCTGATCATCGGCCAGTGGGGCGAGTGCTACGACAGGGACTCCGGATTCGTCGTCGAGCTGCTCACCTCGAACGCGGACCGGTTCCCCGCCCTGGAGGCCGTGTTCATCGGCGATCTGGTGGCGGAGGAGGCGGAGATCTCCTGGATCGAGCAGACCGACGTCACCCCGGTCCTGGAGGCCTACCCCCGGTTGCGCGAGTTCGGGGTGCGCGGCGGTTCCGGCCTGACGTTCCGCCCCCTGCGCCACGAGCATCTGCGCACCCTGGTGTTCGAGGCGGGCGGACTGCCCGGCGGCGTCGTGCGCGCGGTCGCCGAGAGCGACCTGCCCGCGCTGCGCCGGCTCGATCTGTGGCTCGGCGTCAGCGAGTACGGGGGCGACGCCACCATGGAGGACCTGGCTCCGGTACTCACCGGGGAACGCCTGCCCGCACTGCGCAGCCTGGGGCTGAAGAACAGCGAACTGCAGGACGAGATCGCCGCTGCCGTGGCCGGCGCGCCCGTGGTGGCACGGCTGCACACACTGGATCTGTCCATGGGCACCCTCACCGACAGCGGCGCCGAGGCGCTGCTGAGCGGGCAGCCGCTCACCCACCTAGCACGGCTCGACCTCGCCCACCACTTCCTGAGCGACGCCGTGATGGAGCGGCTGCGCGAGGAACTGGAGGGCGCCGGAGTCGACGTGGACCTCTCCGACCAGGAGGAGCCGGACGAGTACCGCGGCGAGGTCTGGCGTTATGTCGCCGTCTCCGAGTGACCTCCGCGGCGGGGCGCCGCGGTTCGCCGTCGTCGGCAACCCCGAGAACCGCCGGGTGGAGTCGTTCGCGGCGGCCGTCGCCGGCGCGGGGCTGCCCGCGCCCCGCGTGCTGCCGTGGGCCGAGGTGCTGACCGGCGGCGCGCGGTTCGCGGCGGGCGAGACCGTGCGGATCGACTCGCCCGGCGAGGACCCGCGGGTCGAGCGCCTGCTGCGCGGGGTGGACGATCCGGCGCGGGTGGAGGGCACGGCCCGCTGGTACGCGAACTTCACAGCGGCCGTACGCCGTGTCGCCGGGGCCGCCCGGTCCGCCGGGTGCGTGCTGCTGGACGGCCCGGACGATCTGGCGGTGCTCTTCGACAAGCGGCTGTGCCACGGGGTGCTGACCGGGGCGGGTGTCCCGGTGCCCCCCTCGCCGACCTCCGGCCCCGGCGCCGCGCCGGTGACGGGCTGGGAGGACGTGCGCGCGGCGATGAGCGACACGGGGATGCGCCGGGTCTTCGTCAAACTCGCCCACGCCTCCTCCGCCTCCGGGGTGCTGGCCGTCGAGTCGGGTGGGCGCGGCCGGTGGCGCGCGACCACGTCCGTCGAACGCGCCCCGGACGGAAGCCTGTTCAACTCCCTGCGGGTGCGGCGCTACGACGGCGAGTGCGACATCGCCGCCGTGGTCGACGCCCTGGCGCCGGACGGCCTGCACATCGAGCGCTGGCTGCCCAAGGCGTCCCAGCACGGCAGGGCGGCCGATCTGCGGGTGGTCGTGGTGGCCGGGGAGGCGACGCACGCCCTGGTGCGCACCGGCCGCTCCCACATGACCAACCTCCATCTCGGCGGCGCCCGCGGCGACCTGGCCGCGGCCCGTGCCGCGGCGGAGGCGGCCGGAGTGTCCTGGACGCGGGTGACGGAGGTGTGCGAACGGGCCGCGGCCTGCTTCCCCGCCACCCTGTGCGTCGGTGTGGACCTGCTGCCCGCCACCGGCTGGCGTCGTTTCGCCGTCGGGGAGGTGAACGCCTTCGGCGACCTGCTGCCCCGGCTGACCGGGCTGGCCGGCGGCCGGGCCGAGGGCCGGGACACCTACGCGGCCCAGGTCGACGCCGTTCTGCGCGGTGCGGTACCGGGTGAGCGGGCTGCCGCCCGGCCGGCGGCCGGCGGAGCCGGAGAGCGGCAGGAGGAGGTCTGCCGTGCAGCGGCCTGAGGACACCGGGGCCCGCGCGGGGGCCCCGGACATGAACAGGATCGTCGGCAGCCACGACCTGCTGCTGGTCACCCTGGACACCCTGCGCCACGACGTGGCCCGCGACCTGGCGGCCGAGGGCGCCATACCCAATCTGGCGCGGCACCTGCCGGACGGGCGCTGGGAGGAGAGGCACTCCCCCGGTAGCTTCACCTACGCCTCCCACCAGGCATTCTTCGCGGGCTTCCTGCCCACTCCCACCGCCCCGGGGCCGCATCCGCGGCTGTTCGCGGCCCGTTTCGAGGGAAGCGAGAGCACCGCGGGGGGCACCTGGGTCTTCGACGCGCCGGACCTGGTGACCGGACTGGCACAAGCCGGCTACCACACGGTGTGCATCGGAGGCGTGGGCTTCTTCAACAAGCGCGGCGCGCTCGGCTCGGTGCTGCCCGGCCTGTTCGCCGAGAGCCACTGGGAGCCGGAGTTCTCCGTCGCCTCCCCCACCTCCTTCGAGGCGCAGGTCGCCCGCGCCGAGGAGGTGGTGGCCGCGCTCCCGGCCGAGAAGCGGCTGTTCCTTTTCGTCAACGTCTCGGCGCTGCACCAGCCCAACTGGTTCCACCTGCCCGGCGCCACGGCCGGGGCCGGGGACTCCCTCGCCACCCACGCGGCGGCGCTGCGCTATGTGGACCGGCACATCGGGCGCCTGTTCGCCGCCGCGAGCAGCCGCCGCCCGTGCTTCACCGTCGTCTGCTCCGACCACGGCACGGCCTACGGGGAGGACGGCCACACCGGCCACCGGATCGGCCACGAGGTCGTCTGGACGGTGCCGTACGCCCATTTCACCCTCGACGCCTGCGAGCCGCGATGAGCACCACGACCGTTCCCGCCGCCGGTCCGTTCCCGGACGGCGCCCCGGACCCGCACCGGGGCCCCTACCGGAGCCCGTACCAGAGCTATGTGTACGCCTATCCGCACAAGACGGCCTACCGGCGGCTGCCGGAGCGGCCGGCGCTGAGCGGGCTGTGGGCGCGGGAGAAGACCGACGCGCTCTCCCTCTACCTGCACATCCCCTTCTGCGAGGTGCGCTGCGGCTTCTGCAACCTCTTCACCCGCATCGGCGCGCCCGACGGGCTGACCGGCGCCTACCTGGACGCGCTGGAGCGGCAGGCGGGCCCGGTGCGCGAGGCGCTGGGCGAGGACGCCCGGTTCGCCGCCGCGGCCTTCGGCGGCGGCACCCCCACCTTCCTGACCGCCGCCGAACTGGAGCGGCTGTGCGACATCGCCGAGGAGCGGATGGGAGCGGACCTGCGCGCGGTGCCCCTGTCGGTGGAGGCGTCCCCGTCGACCGCCACCGCCGACCGGCTGGCCGTCCTGGCCGGACGCGGCACCACGCGGCTGAGCATCGGTGTGCAGAGCTTCGTCGACGCCGAGGCACGGGCCGCGGTGCGCCCCCAGCGGCGCTCGGACGTCGAGGCCGCTCTGGGCCGCGTCCGGGAAGCGGGCATACCGGTGCTCAACATCGACCTGATCTACGGGATCGAGGGGCAGACCACCGCCTCCTGGCAGCGCTCCCTGGACGCCGCGCTCGCCTGGGAGCCGGAGGAGCTCTACCTCTACCCGCTCTACGTCCGTCCGCTGACCGGTCTGGGACGCGCCGCCACGGCCCCCGGCGGCTCCGACGGGCCCGACGGCTCCGACGGGCCCGGCGGGTCCGCCGTTCCCGACCCCCGGTGGGACGCGCAGCGGCTGGCCCTGTACCGCCACGGCCGCGACCACCTGCTGGCACACGGCTACGAGCAGGTGTCGATGCGGATGTTCCGCCGCACCGGGACGGCGGCCGCCGCAAGGACGGGCGGGGGCACGGCCGACCACGCCTGCCAGACCGACGGCATGGTGGGTCTGGGCTGCGGCGCGCGGTCCTACACCTCCGCCCTGCACTACTCCTTCGACTACGCCGTGGGGATGAGCCGGATACGCTCCATCGTCGACGACTACGTCTCCCGCCCGGCCGGCTCCTTCGCCCACGCGGAGGTCGGCCGGTGGATGGACACCGACGAGGCCCGCCGCAGGCACCTGCTCCAGTCCCTGCTCCAGGCCGAGGGGATGGAGACGGCGGAGTACGCGGACCGGTTCGGTGCGCCGCCCGCCGAGCACTTCCCCGCCGAGCTGGCCGACTTCGCCGAGCGCGGCTGGCTGGACGAGAGCGCGGCCCCCGGGCAGCTGCGGCTGTCGGCCGAGGGCCTGGCCCACTCCGACGCGGCCGGCCCGGCCCTGTTCTCCCCGTCCGTGCGTGCCGCGATGGCCGCGTACGACCCGAGGTAGCGGAGGCCGCCGTGGATCTGACCCTGCTCTACCGCGGGCCGCTGGCCTCGTGCGACTACGACTGCCCGTACTGCCCGTTCGCCAAGCGGCGCGACTCCCGCGAGCAGCTGCGCGCCGACCGGGAGGCGCTGGAGCGCTTCGCCGGCTGGGTGGCGGAGCAGCGCGAGGACCGGCTTTCGGTGCTGTTCACCCCGTGGGGCGAGGGCCTGGTGCGGTCGTGGTACCGGCACACCCTGGCCGAACTGAGCCGGCTGCCGCACGTGGCACGGGTGGCGATCCAGACCAACCTGAGCTGCCGCACCGGCTGGCTCGACGACGCCGACACCGGCACCCTCGCCCTGTGGTGCACCTACCATCCCGGCCAGACCCCCTACGGGCGCTTCCTGGCCAGGTGCCGCGAGCTGGCGGACAAAGGCGTGCGCCACAGCGTCGGAATCGTCGGCCTGCCCGGCCATCTGCACCATGCCCGGCGGCTCCGCGCCGATCTGCCCGAGCACGTCTACCTGTGGGTCAACGCCGCCGAGGGCCGTACCTACACGGACGAGGAGGCCGACCGGTGGACGGCGATCGACCCCCTCTTCCCGTACAGCCGCCACCCCCACCGCAGCGCCGGGCTGCCCTGCCGCACCGGTGAGTCCGTGGTCTCGGTGGACGGTGCCGGTACGGTGCGGCGCTGCCACTTCGTCCCGGCCCCGCTGGGCAACCTCTACGACGGCTCCTGGCGCGCGGCACTGCGGCCCAGGCCGTGCCCGCTGACCGCCTGCGACTGCCACATCGGGTATGTCCACCTGGAGTCGCTGCCGCTGTACGACGTCTTCGCGGGCGGTGTCCTGGAGCGGATACCCGCCTCCTGGCCGGGTGCGGGAGCCGCGCCGGCTCAGCGCTTGACGCCGACCCCGCCGTAGAGCGCCACGCGGCGCAGCTCGCCGGGCTCGGGCACCGGTCCGTCCGGCCGCCACAACGGAAGCTGCACCAGCCCGGGATCGGTGAGGTCCCAGCCGTCGAAGAACGACAGGATCTCGGCATGGCTGCGCAGGCTGACCTGGGCGGTGGCGTTCCGGTAGACGCCGGTGCCCTCCTCCACCTTCTCCTTCTCGTGGAAGTCCGAGGTGCCGTGGGTGAGGACGAGGCAGCTTCCGGGGGGCAGCACGCCGCCGAGCGCGGCCACGAGCCCCGCGGGATCCTCCTCGTCCTTGACGAAGTGCAGGACGGCGACGAGGAGCAGAGCCACCGGACGGCCGAAGTCGATCAGCTCCCGGACGGCCGGATGCCCGATGACGGCCTCGGGCCTGCGGGCGTCGGCCAGGACGAACTCGGCGTTGCCCGCGCCGGTGAGCTTGGCGCCGGCGTGGACGGAGACGATGGGGTCGTTGTCGACGTAGACCACGCGGGTGTCGGGGGCCGAGGCCCTGGCGAGCTCGTGGGTGTTGGGCGAGGTGGGGATGCCGGTGCCGATGTCGATGATCTGACGGATACCCAGCTCCTCCACCACCGTGCGCACCGCGCGGCCGAGGAAGTCCCTGTTGGCCCGGGCGCTCACCCGTACGTCCGGGGCCATCTTCATCAGGCGGTCGGCGGCCTCGCGGTCCACCTCGTAGTTGTCGCTTCCGCCGAGGTAGTAGTCGTACATGCGGGCCGGGTGCGGCCTGCTGGTGTCGATCTGCTCGGGCGCGAAGCCCTCGTGCGCCCGGTGGATCAGGTGGGGCTGGTCGGTCATGCCGTCGCCGTCCTCGTCGTCATCATCGTCCTCGTCGTCGTCATCGCCGTCGTCTCCCGCCGGTTCTCAGCACGGGCTCTGCGCGGGGTGCGCGGGGTGCGCGGGGTGCGCGGGCCGCGGCGCGGGGCCTGCTCCCTCCTGGGCGAGCAGGAAGTCGGCCTGCCCCGCCTTGACGCCCCGGATGAACCCCGCCATCGCGTGGCGGGCGTATATCAGAGCGGGCCCGTCCGGGTCGGTGGACTGGCGCAGCGCCACCCTTCCGTCCGCGAGCCGCATGGCCTCCACGCAACTCCCCCCGTTGCCGCCGCTCCACGGCTTGTGCCAGCCCTCGCTCCCCAACTGCCGGGCGGGCATGCCGTTGTAGACGCGTTTCCTCATGGGGTGGTTCACAGCTCCTTGCGCAGGCCGTCCAGGACGGCCTCGGTCCGTCGCACCGGCACCGCCTGTGCGCACATCCGGTCCAGCGCCTCCTGGAACGCCGAGACGTCGTCGCGCTGGTCGAAGTAGACGGCGCCCACCAGGCTCTCGCTGTAGGCGACGTCGGGCAGTTCCGGGATGGGGAACCGGAAGATGTGGAAGGGCCCGTACATGGCCGGGTGCGGACCGGCCTCGAAGGGCATGACCTGCAGGCGCACCGTCGGCATCGAGCACGCCTCGATCAGGCGGGAGATCTGCCCGCGCATGACCTCGGGCCCGCCGATGGGCCTGCGCAGCACGGTCTCGTCCATCACCACCCACAGCAGGGGCGGTTCGTCCCTCGTGAGCAGCCGCTGGCGTTCCAGCCGCAGCGCGGTGCCGCGCTCGATCTCCTCCTCGGCGGCGTGCGGCATGCCCGCGCGCAGCACGGCGCGGGCGTACTCCTCGGTCTGGAGGAGTCCGGGCACGTAGTGCGGCTCGTAGGCGCGGATGACGTGGGACTCGCTCTCCAGGCTGACGAAGGCGCTGAACCAGTCGGGCAGCACATCGCGGTAGCGGTGCCACCAGCCGGGCCGGTTGGCCTCGCGGGCGAGGGAGAGGAAGCTGTCGATCTCCGACTGCTCGGTGATGCCGTAGGTGCGCAGCAGCTTCTCGACGTAGGGGATCTTCAGACCGACCTCGGCCCGTTCCATCCGGCGGATGGTGGCGTGCGTGACGTCGAGCGCCTCGGCGGCCCGCTCGTAGGTCAGTCCCGCACGCCGCCGCAGGTCGCCCAGCCGCCGGCCGAGCACCACCCGCAGGACCGTGGGGGCGCCGCCCGCCCTGGTGTCAGCCACCGCACCCCTCCCGCGCTCCAACTCACTTGTCAGCAGCGGCAGTTTGTCATGCCGCCGGATCTTCCCGACAGGGTGGCATGCACGTTTGTGCAAACAACAGATTGATCCTTGCCAGATGTTGCTCACACCCTTCACACTGAGGACGTGGCTTACTTTTCCGATGTTCGCCCGCTGGAGCGCACCGGAGGGTCCGTCGACAGACCCCTGCGGGACGCGTTCCGTCTCCCGGCCACAGGCACCTCCGTGGCCGAAGCCCGCAGAAGGGTCCTCGCCCGGCTGACGGAGTGGGACTTCGGGACGGTGATCCGCGACGACGCGCAACTGGTCGTCTCCGAACTCTTCACCAACGCCGTGCGTCACACCGACAGCGAGAAGGTCGACTGCGAGCTGCGTGTCACGGGCGTACGGCTGCGGCTGGCGGTCACCGACCAGGGCTTCGGTCCCGCCCGGCACACCGGGGGCCCGGCGGGGCTCTGCCCGGAGACCGGCCGCGCGGAAGGGGAGAACGGACGCGGACTGCTGCTGGTCAGCGCCCTGGCCGAGGCCTGGGGGGTACGGCCGGGCGCCGGCGGCAGGGGCCACACGGTCTGGGCGGAACTGGGCTTCAGCCCCTCCGCCCCGTGACGCGGGAACGCCCGGCCTTGGCGGGGGAGGCCGGGCGTTCCCGTCCCGAACACGGCGCCGCACGGGAGAACGCGCTGCGGCCCGCGGCGGTCGTAGGTGGCGTGGCCGTGTGACCACCGCGTCCGACGACGAACTGATCGCCTCCGCCCACAGCTGAGCCGGTCCGCCCCCGCGCCCCCCGCGAACCGTGCCACGGGTGTACGGTAAGCGCTTGCCAGACCGCGCGCCCGTCCCGCC